>JAUXBV010000205.1 GCA_030619215.1 Fibrobacterota bacterium
AGGTATTTTGGAAACATTAAAATTGGAAAAGATTTCACAGGCAGTTGATATTTTAAACGAGCTTGACATTGATTTATGGCTGATCATTGAGAAGGAATCCGGCGTTTTATCTGACCCGGTTGCAGATTTCCTGTTGGGAACAGGAGCCACGTGGCTTTCGTTCTTTTTCTTTTTCAGGGATGGGAAAAAACATGCTATTATCGGCAATCTTGACATTGAGAAGTTCCGGAGGCTGGAGTTGTTTGATGATATTATTGCCTACAAAGATTCCTGTAAGGAGCATCTGTTAAAGATTTTACAGGATTATAATCCTGCAAAGATAGCGTTGAACTATTCAACCGACTCGCCTGCGGCTGACGGGCTTTCTTATGGGAGATATTTACAGTTGGTCAAGCTGCTGGAGGGAACGGATTTCAGCTCAAGGTTTATTTCTGCGGAAGATATTATTTCCAAAATGAAGGGAAGAAAATCGAAAGAAGAGGTCAGCAGGATTAAGCGTGCCATAGAAGTGACGCTGGATTTGTATGATAAAGTCGCTGACTTTGCGAAACCGGGTCATACGGAAAAAGATGTAGCTCAGTTTCTAATAGACGGGAGAAAGAAGCTCGGGCTGCTTCCTTCATGGGAAGAGGAGCACAATCCGGCGGTGTTTGCAGGCCCCCAGGATACCGGAGCGCATTCCGGGCCTACGGATAAAAAGCTTGAAAGGGGACATGTGTTTAATATTGACTTTGGAGTAATTTACAAGGACTATTGTTCCGACCTGCAGAGGACGTGGTATCTTCTTAAAGAAGGGGAGAAGGAAGCGCCGGAAGAGGTGTTAAAGGGATTTAATACTATTAAAGAGTCGATAAAAATGGCTTTTAATGCTATTAAGCCGGGAGTTACCGGTGCGGAAATTGACAAGATTGTGAGGGATTACTTAATAGCTAACGGCTACGAGGAGTTCCCGCATGCTCTCGGCCATCAGGTCGGCAGGTCTGCGCATGACGGTGGTGCGCTGTTGGGCCCTACCTGGGAGCGCTACGGCAAGCTGCCTCTCACACCTCTTGAGGAAGGACAGGTGTTTACCATTGAGCCGAGACTCTATTTAAAGGAATGCGGTGTTGTAACAATTGAAGAGATGATTTATATAACTGCGGATGGGGCAGAGTGGCTTTCAAAGCCGCAGGAGGAGATTTATCTGATTAAGTAAATTTGATGCACGGGAAACTGCCCGGCATTCCCATAGTCACCTGCAGGATACTGCAAATGAAAAGGGCAAAGTGATTTTTTTCACTTTGCCCTGCTTATTATGCTAACTGAGTGCCGTATCTATCGTTTTTTACTTTGTAACAACAAATTTAGTCACGCATTGAGCCTGGTTAATTCTCAATCTGCAATAATAAACGCCGCTGCCTATCTCGCTGCTGTTGAGGTTGATTATATGGCTTCCTGCACTCTGGTTTCCGTTTGCCAGTGTTTTAACCAGCGATCCCTTGGCACTGAAGATTGAAACGTTTACAAATCCCTGAGCAGGCAATGAGTAATTAATTTTAACCGATTTTGTGGATGAATTTAAACTGGTATTAAAATTGAAATTATCAGCTACTACATTTATAATACCGGTTGGAATATCCACTTCACCTTCATAGGGCAGGTAGTTGTGAGCCTTTATTCTTACCTTCATTTTTTCGCCAAGGTGCGCATTTATATAATCCGATAGCGCCTGATCATTTTCTATTTTGCATAGTCCGTCAATACCGGTAAGTTGTGCGGTGACAATAGTATTACCGGTGTTATCGCAGAGTGCGACCGTTGAGTACGAGCCTTTTGTATCACACTGAAATACCTTGCCGGTTATCGTGCTGGTTACCTGAAGGTCCTGCGGTGTTTTGGTCCAGATAGAGAGTGCCGGATCTCCAAGGTTATTATATTGATAAGCAATGAATCGTAAGGCGCCGAAATAGGGAGGGGTTTCAATATCAGGATTTATAACAATTTCTGCATTTACCTCTTTGGCATTACCCAGAGCCATCTCAAGATGGTGCATCTTTTTTGCCGGATTGAATATTGCGTCATGGAAATACCTGCGAATTCTCTGGCCAACGCCATCGGTGCCATCATCATCCTCCAGGCCGGAATCATCGAAAGCCTGTGTTGCTACGGCCCCATTACTGATTGTAAGAAACTGCTCCATAATACAATCGGATGAATAATCAAAATTTCCCGGATAGCATGCTCCTGTGGTAACAATAAAAAAGTTTGCATTGGTGCCGTCATTTTTATAATTGGAGTTGGTTACACCGGTGTTGGTTTCTTCAAAAGCATACGTAGTATTGCCATGTCCCAAATGTTCGAAGATTGCCGGTTTAAAACTGTTGATCCGGCTTCTGAGTGTTGAGACATTCCAGGAACCGTTTTTTTCGTACAGCCTCTCAACAGAGAAATCAGAGGTAGGGAATCCATAGGTTTCATAGGAGTTTTTATCACAATCACCCCAGTATTCCTCTGAGTGATCTCCGCCCCAGACTGATACGCCGTAATCATCCCAGAGAAAATTTCCACACAGAAAAACATTAGTGACCTCATCTTTTACGGGAGTTTCAGAGTACTTTATCGTTTTGTTTATCATGTTGCCCAGCTCGGACGTATTGTCTGCCGGGAAACGGCACGCAAAAACATCCCATACCATATCCTCAGTGCCCGGCTCCCCATAATACTGGTTAGTTCCTTTCCAGTCTCCGTCAAGGGTCGAGAAGTACATTTCAGCACCGAGCTGCTTTTTATCATTGAATCTATCTGGGGAAATATGATGATCGTAAAACTGGGCGCGGAAATAGCGGACCGGTATAAGATTGGGGGCGTCGCCGCCGAGCATTACAAAGATAATCTGGTTGTTTTCATATTCCTGCGTTATATATGCTCTGATTTTTGCTTGATTATCAGGGCCACTCATGTTGGAAGATATATACTCTGTTGTTTGAATCTCCGTCCGCATACCTCTTCTCAGGTTGAAAGCTACAAATTCGTCCCAGGAATCCTTTAATGTATTCGGGCAGACGATTAAATATTCATAAGCGCCCCTGGATTTCGGCGTAAGAGGTAATCCTGAAACAGCTTCCGGGTTATCCACCAGGCTTTGTACCTGACTTATTGTTGCAGGAGAAACATTGTATACGGGTGGTGATTTAACAGCTGCTGTGTGTATCTTTATAGAAAAATTTTTGTAGTACTGTATCTTGCAATTAACAGCATTATACTGAACAGGTTTTACCAGAGTATAAAAAATAGGTATACCGCACTTATATTGTACCTTGAACCAGCTTGACCGTACCTTCTCAGGAAAATAGGCGTTTATGCTGTAAACAGGTGATTTGATTTTATGCAGGTCCGGGTGCGGCCCTTTTTCTAAATCAACACTGGGTATGAAAGGATTGAGGTTATATTCTCCAGGCAGAACAGTCAGCCCGCTATATTCCACCTCAAAGGAAACCGCTTCATGACCTAAAGGAAGGGCAAGTGCAATCGGTCTTACTGCCACCATTGGAGCAAAACCTTCCCGCGAAGCACGGCATCCGTTTGCTACCACCTTTCCATTTACCACCTCTGGTGTGCCTAATTCATATTTTTGAGTGATATATTCAGTTGCAAGCAGTACTGCAGGAATTAATAAAATGGATAAAATCTTTTTAAACATAAAACCTCCGTTTTTAGATAAAGGGTTATTTTAGTTAGTATCTTGTTTACCTTTCTAAGAGAGTGAGACGGTAAAATAATTCAAGAATTGTTGAATAAATTAAAAATATAGATTTATAGTCACTATTCATAAAGTTAATAAATTTCGATAATTCTATACTATTATAATACAAATATAATACAAAAACTTTTGCTTATATTCAAAATATCTATGTGCATTCGTGGTAGAACATTTTTATTAATGAGGAAATTATAATCTACCACTAAAGATAGGTATTGATAGTGTCTCCCCTGAACATTTCCAGAAAATATATTGGCTTCTGTAATTAATATAGCCTAAAAATAAGTTTTTTACAAAAAAAATCAAATTTGAAATTGGTAATTACAGGAATAAAAGTTAGCAAGAAACGAGAATAGATTGGATCAGCTATTGATTTGAAATCAATAGAAGCTCTTTTTCTGTAATATATCATATAAGACATGTTATGTTTCAGATATACAAAAAGAAAATTAATAAATAGAAAAAACATATATTCGCATTCCGGTCATTTTAGATTTATGCCGGGATAAAATCGCAGAAGAAAAGCTTACCTCGCCAGGATGAATTTCTTTACCTGTTGAATATTGTCTCCTTTTATGCTACAGTAATAGCATCCATTACCCAGAATATGATTATTAAATACTATTTGATCTTTTCCAGCCTCCCTGTATTCATCTATAATGGTGTTAATTAATTCTCCTTTTGCATTGAAAATTGAAATAGTTATAAATGCCGGGGCAGGCAAGGTATAGGTGATTTTGGTAGTCTTTACATTGGAATAAACAGTGCCGATGACCGGTAGATTCTGTAGAATACCACCTGTTATAGATGTTGCCTGAATCGGCAATTCACCTTCAAAGGGCAGGTAATTATGAGCCTTTACCCGTACCAGTAACTTGCCGTTGGGATTGCTTTGAACATAATTTTTCAGCATATCATCCGCAATGTCACATTTACCGTCCATACCGGTGAATTGAGTTGTTAAAATGTCCCCGTTCTCAGCGCATAGAGCAACCCATGTATAGGGATTTTTTGTATCCCATTCAAAGGTTGTCGCGGTCAACGGAGACTGGTAATCCGCCTGAAGTTCTTTAGGCGTGTCGGTCCAGATGGAAAGAGCAGGGTCTCCCAAATGATTCAATCCATAGGTCGTAAACCGTACGGCACCGTAATAGGGTGGTGTTTCAATACTAGGATTTAAAACAATCTCGGCGTTTGACTCTTTACCATTGCCAAGAGCCATTTCAAGGTGATGTATCTTTTTGGCTGGATTGAAAATAGCATCGTGGTAGAATCTCCGTATTCTCTGGCCGACCCCGTCAGTGCCGTTATCGTCTTCCATGCCTGTTCGTGTAAATGCCTGGGTGGCAACCGCGCCGGTGCTGATGCGGAGAAATTTTTCCATTAGACAATCGGTACTGTTATCAAAATTTCCCGGATAGCATGCACCGGTGGTAATAATAAAGAAATTGGCGTTGGTGCCATCGTTCGTATAATTGCCGGTTGTTACACCATTGTTTGTTTCCTCAAAAGCATAGGTTGTGTTTCCATGACCTAAATGCTCGATAAATGCGGGTTTGTGAGAATTGACGCTGCTTCTAAACTGTGAAACACTCCAGGAGCCATTTTTTTCGTATAATTTCGATACATCCCAATTGTCAGTGGGGAATCCCTGAGTTGTATAACTGTTTTTATTGCATGTATTCAGAAATTCATCCATATGGTCTCCGCCCCAGACAGAAGCTCCCCAGTCGTCCCACAGGAAGTTACCGGCAAGAAGAAGGTTGGTTGCCTGATCTGCAACAGGGCTCTCTGAATATTTGATTGTTTTCTCCATCATGTTATTTAAATCAGTTGTGTTATCAACAGGGAACCTGGAAGTATACACATCCCAGAACATGTCTTCAGTGCCGGGATCTCCGAAATACGGTTTTTCAACACCGCTGGAATCTTTTTTCCAGTCACCGTCGAGACAGGAGAAATACATTTCTGCCGGGATATCTTTTTCGTCAAAGTATCTTTCCGGCGAGATTATGCAGTCATAAAAGTATGCGCGCATTCCTCTTTCCGGCAGGTCGGAGGAGACATTGGGATCTGCGTCGCCGCCGAGCATGACATAGGTAATCTTGCTGTTATTGTATTCCTGTATGATGTAGTTTCTCAGTTTCTCCGCATCATCACGGCCGCCGGCGTTCGATTTTATATAGTCAATTGTCTGGATTTGTGTTTTAAGGCACCTCCTCTTATTAAATTCAACAAAGTCGCCCCATGCATCCTTGAGAGAATTCATTGTTACAATCAAATAATCGTAATCATTTTCATCCTTTTTTGTAACGGGAAAATCTGCAAGTGCTTCTGGGTTGTCAACCAAACTCCGGACTAAACTTTTCGCTGCTGGAGTGCAGTTGTAAACAGCAGGAGATCTTACGGCTATTGTGTTGATTTTAATGGAGACATTTTTAAAGTACTGTATTTTGCAGGTAACAGGATTGTATTGTACCGGTTTTAACAACATAATAAAAATAGGGATCCCGCTTTTATACTGTACCCTGAACCAGCTTGACCTTACAGATGCGGGGAAATTCTCATTCCTGTTGTAAACCGCTGACTTCTGTGTATGAAAACCCGGATAAGCCTTTTTCCCGATTTCAACAGACGGCCTGAACGGCTTGAGATAATGATCTTCTGCAAGGGTAGTCAAATCGTTATACTCAACCTCAAATGAAACAGCGGTATGGTTTATCGGAAGAACAAGTGCAACAGGCTTTACCGCTACCATGGGTGCAAATCCCTGCCGTGAAGTAAGTCG
>JAUXBV010000039.1 GCA_030619215.1 Fibrobacterota bacterium
CTCGGGATTAATAGAGCGGGGGCTTATAAAATAGAAGAAAGACAGAAGAGCCGCCGCAGAAGAAATTGAAATATGGTAGCGTTCCGGTTTAAATCCACCAACAAATGCATGCTGGTTCCGCTGACGTTTCACCCAAATTGCTTCCGTTAGTTTCATCATAAATGACAATGAAGAAGTTTTTAAAAATTATTTATCCGAAGGGCGATTTAGCGGGTATAAAATTGCAGAAGACGGGAATCCAGCGACCTATACTTTTGCAATTACCTCCATAGTTTACCTGTTTATTTCTTCTTTTAATTTATCAAGGCCATTCTCAATCCTGTTAAGCCCCTCAACAATATTCTCCATCGAGTTTGCGTATGAGAATCTGATGTAGCCTTCGCCATTTGCACCAAAATCAATACCCGGTGTTACGCCAACATGGCATTTCTCCAGTGTGTCAAATGCAAGTTTGTAAGAGTTGCCGGATAGATGTTTTGCATTTGCAAACACATAAAAAGCACCGGTAGGTTCTACTGTAATACCAAATCCGATTTCTTTAAGGCGTTTTACCATGTATTGTCTTCGCTCGTTATAAATTTTCCTCATGCGTGTAGTATCATCTCCGGCTTTTTCAAGCGCAGCGATTCCCGCTATTTGAACAACCGAATTTGCTGAGATAAAAAGGTTCTGCTGAAGTTTCTGTATGGGACGGATAAATTGTTTTGGCGCAATAATATACCCAAGCCTGAGTCCGGTCATGGCATATAACTTTGAAAAGCCATTTAATACAAAGGCCCTGTCTGTGAATTCCAGGATAGAATGCTCTTTGCCTTCATATACAAGGCCGTGGTAAATTTCATCCGAAATAATGTACGGCTCGAATTCGGCGATAGCTTTCATACGTTTCTCAGACAAAAGGTTTCCTGTTGGGTTTGAAGGTGAGTTTATCAGAATACCCTTTGTCTTTTTTGAGATTTTACTTTTAATTATTTCAGGCCGGTATTGAAAACCATCTTCCTCATAAACAGGTATTGTGGCAGGGACGCCCTGCAGGTAGGTTATGAAATTGGGGTAACATGCATAGTGAGGATCGGATAAAATAACCTCATCGTCTTTCTCAAGAATAGAAGAAAACAGGAGTAGCATTGCGGGTGAGGTGCCTGAAGTTACAACAACCTGGTCAGGAGAGACCGAAACATTGTATTTGTCAAAGTAGTGTTTGCAAATAGCATTTCTCAGGTCCGGATCGCCAAGGCTGTGGGTATAATTGGTACGCCCATCGTTGAGCGCTTTGCAGGCAGCATCCGTGACGCATTGCGGAATATCGAAATCCGGCTCGCCAACCTCAAGATGTATAATGTCAATGCCTTCCCGCTCCATAGCGTTTGCTTTTACAAGCACTTCCATAACGATAAATGGAGTCATTTCATCAGCGCGTTTTGCGATCATCGTATCTATTTTTTCCTTTCCCATAAACAGGATATAGCCCGGTTAATTCATACAAAATAAATTCTACAAATATTGAAAAAAAGAAGAATTGTGACTTCTGTCACAGAAGATTTTAAAACGATAAACTATTTTATTACTATAAGGCTTGAAAATATGCAAAAGGCGGTATATGTTCTTGCCGTTAAGTTAAAGAGTAATGATCGGTAATTTTAACAAGAGAGAGTTATATGTACTCGTATAAAAAGATAATAATCCAAATTGTAGCTTTTTTAACTCTATTTACTTTGTGGTTCTCATGCTCCGACCCGGCAAAACCCAGTTTCCAGAGGCCTCCGAAGGGAGAGGACATTGCTGTAACGGTGAATGAAATTGTTGACACCGCGATAAATATCACTGCCACGGACGAAGATGGCGATGCATTAACCTGGACGCTGCTCGGCTCTCTTCAGAATGGCTCCCTGGATAAGATATCCGGGAGTATCTCTGCAGATACTGCCGAATTTACCTATACATCGAAGAACCTGCTGAGTAATGCAAGTGATATCTTCCGGATTATTATTTCCGACCAGGCCCTCACAGATACCATTACCTGCACCATTACGATCCAGGCGGAAAATGACGGGCCGGTAATTGACCAGGTGCCTTCTGTAAACGCGGTTGAAGATTATACCAATGCCTATTCGATAAATATCGCCGGGCATGATCCGGAGAGCTCGGCAGTGCGGTGGTACATCAATGTGCTTCCCAATAAGGGGAGCGTTGATAAGCTGGAAGGGGAGGTGTCGGCCGGTATAGAAGTTCTTTACACACTGAAAGCCGATTCATGCGGGAAGGATTCGCTTACCTTTTTCCTGCTGGACGCGGAAAGCAACAGCAGTGACACCGAGGTTGTCAGTATCACTATTGACAGCGTTAATGATATGCCTGTTATCAATGGGCAGAGTGGTACGGTAAGTTGTGATGAGGATAACAGCCTTACGCTGCAGATAGGCTATCTCAATGTTACGGATATTGATAATGCCATTGACGATTTAGGTATCATAGCTTTTAATGGTGCTGATTATACAGCATCAGGAGCTGCGATAAGTCCGGATACGAATTATAACGGCGCGCTTACTGTGCCGGTCAGGGTATTTGACAGGAAGGATACTACAGGCGCTTTTGATATGAGTATAACCGTTAATGCGGTTAATGACACTCCTGCGATAGTAATAGTAGATTCCGTGATGCAGGTTCCATTTGGAGATTCAGTTGTTATCACAATGGAATTCGGTGATATAGACGGCAATATCGGTGAACTGTCCATTATTATAGATTCAATTGTTAATTATACCGGAGATGTGAGCGGTACGAATTCGTATGTGCATAAATGGCATCCGGTATTTAACAGTGAAGCTTTTGGCCAGCATTCAGTGGCAGCGGTGATTATTGATTCAGAGGGAGCTGCTGATACGGCAAATGCCGTAATCACCGTGTTTCGTTCGTATACGTCGGATTCGCTGTCTGTAAGGGCAATCCTTGATTCCAACGGCCTTCAGGATTCCACGGTTGAGTCGGTGAGCGGGAAATCGGGGGAGAGAATTGACACGCTTGAATTCATGGGTGCGGAATACACGAAGATAACACCTGAAATAGGAAATCTTGATCAGGTAAAGAGATTCTCTATTGCAAATGCAGGCGTTAAGAGATTGCCCCCTGAAATCGCCGGGTTGAGTAGCCTGGAAAATCTTCAGATCGTATATACGGCCCTTGAAGAATTACCTCCTTATATCGGCGAGCTGGTCAACCTGAAATCGATAAATTTTTATTCTGTCAATATTAAGACATTGCCGGCGGGATTTGGAAGCCTGAATAATTTAACATCATTGTCTTTTGAGTACTGCGGTATTACTGAATTGCCGCCGGAGATCGGCGAACTTGAAAAGATAGAATCATTTAATATCAGCTTTGGCCAGTTAGGCGTGGTACCGCCTGAAATCGGTCATTTGCTGACCCTGAACCGTTTAATACTCAGCCAGAACACACTACAGCGCCTGCCGGATGAAATATGTAATCTGGCAAACCTGAAAACGCTCCGACTTGGGTTTAATAATCTGACGGAATTACCGGAGAAGATCAGCCTTCTTGAGAATGTATTGACAAACGAGCTGGACCTTCAGCAGAATAAATTATATGAACAAAATCCCCCGTGGAAAGCGTGGGCAGATGCCCGGGATCCGGACTGGGCTACGACCCAGCAGCCTCCGAAATAGTATGTAGAGTATAATATAAATTGTGATCTTAAATCACATTATCCTGACGCAACCTCACAGCCAGCATTTCACCTTTTTCAGCGGAAGATTCACCTTCAATAAAGACACAGTCCCGTTCTCTGGATGGGGGAGGGTCCAGCCGTTCTATTTCCCTGTATGCAAGTATCGCGGGGTCAATACCAAGGTCATTGAGAGTATAGGTTGTCACCGGCTTATTCCGCGCCTCTTTCAGTGCCTTAAGGGAGAACAGGCGCAGGTCTCCGACTTCGCTGCTTACGGTTACCAATGCAGGCATCGATGTTTTTACTACCTCGCATCCGTTTCGTATCAGCTTTTCAACAACTGCCTTATCACCCTCAATATCAATTTTTTGAGCAACGCTGATTAGAGGTATTTGAAGGATTTCGGCAATTGTCGCACCGGTAAGGCCAAAGCCCCAGTCAGCGGTTTGCCTGCCTGTCAATACCAAATCGTATTCACCTGTCTTTCTAATTGTACTTGCAAGAACCTGTGCAGTTGAGTGGCTGTCAAGGTCTATTACATTGTCGCCTTTGATAATGATCAATTCGTCAGCACCAACGCTGAGAGCTTTTTTTAATATGGACATTGCAGGCTTGTTTTCCATGCTTATGGCTGTTATCCTGCCGCCAAGGGAATCCTTAATCTTAAGGGCGGCTTCCAGGGCGTTCTCGTCGAATGGGTTCAGTACAGGGGATATTCCTACGGGATTAACTTTCTTCTCTTCCGTGTCTATTTGAAAAGCGGAAGGCGGCCCTTCCGGGTCCGGCACCTGCTTTATGCAGACGATTATCTTCGGCTCCATTATGACGGCTCCTTCAGTTTCCTGATAAGGGCCGGGACAATATCTTCATACCTTCCTACAACACCATAGTCTGCTGAATTGAATATGTTGGCAGTTTCATCTTTGTTAATGGCAATAATCTTTTTGGAACCGATCATGCCGCTCAGATGCTGCGACGCTCCTGAAATGGCTACGGCAATATAAACTCCCGGTGATACTTTTTCACCGGTCAAGCCGACCTGGCGTGAGGAGGGGAGCCGGCCCGCATCGATCAGCGGCCTGCTTGCACCCAGCTCAACCTTGCTGTTGTACTTTTTAAGGGCTTCGATCAGCTCATTGAGTACCTGCAATCCCTCAGCATCCTTTATACCCCTTCCGCCGGAGACAATGATCTCCGCCTTGTCAAGGCTGACGCTTTCCCCGGGCTTAATCTCAACCGATTCGGTTCTTATCAGTGATCCATCCACTGTAATATCAAAGTTAATAATTTTGCCTTTTGTTGTCCCGGGTTCAGAGGTTTCCAGGGATTTAGGCCTCAGTGTTGCAATCCGGGGTTTTTTCCTGGTAACAAAGGTAGCATAGGCATTATCGCCATATACCGGTTTTGTGCAAATCAAATTACCATTGTCATCCAGGTCAAATCGAATGCAGTCTGTTATAAGTTGAGCGGATAACCTGTGAGCCAGTCTTGGGGCAATATCCAGATTTTCAAGGATGTGTCCCATGAGAATAATGTCAGGGTTCAGGTCTTTGCACAATGCTTCTAATGCATGGGTGTAGAGGTCAGGCTGGAATTTATCAAGCAGGGGATTATCTATTCTGTAAACCTCATCTGCATATAAGGCGATCTCATCGGCCAGGGTGTTTATATCATGTCCGGGTATTGCAACACAGAGCTTCATACCACCTTTTTCAGAGAGGTCATTTCCTGCTCCTAATAGCTCAAAGGAGATATTGGCTATCTTTTGATCTTCCCTATCAGCTATAACTAAGATTTTCTTTTTATCCTGTGCCATCATTCCACTATTCCATATTCTTATTAGATCGCTTTTTCAACAAGCTCTATTATATTCACAACTTTAATCTCTTCACTCTTTTCTTTTATAGCATCACGGAAACTCCTTGTACACCAGGGACATGCTGTAACTAAAATCTCTGCTCCGGTAGATTTTGCTTCGTCAATTCTTTCCGTTGCAGCCCACAATGAAAAATCAGGGTCAGCATCGATCACTCCTCCTCCTGCACCGCAGCACCAGCCATTCTCCTTAATGCGCCGCATCTCCACGAGCTTCAGGTCAGGTATGCTGCTGAGGATATCCCTTGGAGCCTGATATAATTCATCACCTTTTGTTTCACCCTTTTGTGAAGTCCACTGGCCGACCTTTCTTCCCAGGTGGCAGGGATCATGGTAGGTGACGGTTACAGGGAGACTCTTTGTCAATTTTAATTTACCTTCTTTAATAAGCCGGGCAAGGTATTCTGTAATGTGATAAACTTCAAAGTCTCCTTTCTGGCCTGTCATATCGTAAAGAACTTTGAAAGCATAGTAACCGTCGCTGCACGGCGTTACCACTGTTTTTATGCCGGCAGTTTTCAGAAGCTCGATGTTATTTTCAGCATACTTGGTGAATTCTCCCTGGTAACCGATTTCATAGGCGCGGCCGCCGCAGCAGGTTTCGCTTTCACCGGCAATACCGACGTCAACTCCCGCGTTCTTAAGCAGATTTACTGCGCCTCTGACTACAGGCCATAGCTCCTCATCAAAAGCGTATCTGCAGCCTGCGTGAAAATAGATATCAGCTTTTTCTCTGGTTATGTTTTTTAAGTCAAGCCCTTCAGCCCATTTACCCCTGTCCTGTTTTGGTTTCTGCATCATGTTATCGTCTTTTTTCAGCCCCTCGATAACGATCATGTGCTCCATGGGAACCTGGCCTGCCTCAATACATCTGGCCCTGAGTTCATGCTGAAGTCCCATTCTGTCCCTGAAGTCATCCTCAGCACACATCTCGGCGCATATACCGCAGCTTGTGCATTTGAAAACAACATCAGCGAGTTGTTCTGATAAGTCTATTCTCTCTTCGTAAACAGCGCGGGCCAGTTGAGCCATCCCGCCAAGGCTGTAAGTGAAAAATTTAAACTTTTTGTAGATAGGGCATGCCACTTCAAAGCCGGCACTCTTGAAACTATATGTACAGCCTCCACATCGAACACATCTGGTTGTGAAGTTATATAAACGATCTTCCAGTTTTATTCCATTACTCATACATTTACTCCTAACCCGGCTGAACCGGCTCGCTACCGCGCAGCTTTAGCGGAGCGGAGAAACTGTTGCAATTTCGTTTATCCTGTTGCGTACAGTTATTTATGAAAAAACGTGTATTTATCAAATACAGTATCTAAAACAAGTTGACGCCGGGGTGCATGATGTTATTCGGGTCCACATAGCCCTTGATGCTTCTGAGGAGATTCTCATACGGGCCGGTCAGGGATAAAAACTTTTGATCCTGCCTGAACCGGAACATGATCGCTCCATATTTTTCCAGTAAAGTGTAATACAGTTCTGAATATGTTTTCTGCAGTTGAAGAACGTATTCCATATCTTCCTGAAGGGAAGTATCGATAAGAATGACAAATGCGAAGAAAAATTCCCTGGCATGGTTGTACGGTAAAACCCTGAAGAAGTAGGGTGGTTTGGCCTCCCTTTTCGCAATTTCCCACAGCTCCCTTTCCAGCTCAATCATTTGTGAAGGCTCGGCATTTGCCAGGTAGCCCGATACCCAGTGAAACGCCCTCATTGCCGACTCTTCACCCGGTTTAGGGTGAATTCCTTTGACAAAATAGGAGTCAAGATAGGCATAGCTTCCCGGATATATCTCTTTCATCTCGTCATTGGATATGAAATCGCCGCCGAGCTCCATTGCCAGCCTGATGCATCTGCCTTCCTGCGCCTTGACCACCTCTTTATACCCGCTGAGCCTTGCACTGGCAATGCCAAACGGCATCCCGGCCGGGGGCGTAACCTGATCTTCTTTAAGCATATTTTCCGGCATGCCTTTGGTTTTGGACAGCATCAATTCATGAAGCAGGTTCCAGTTCCATGTCCAGAAGGTAACGCTGTCAGCAAGGTTTCGCCTTACAATCTTTCTCATATATCCAAGCGCAGGGGGAAAGGCGTCAAAGTTAGTAACCAGGAGTCTCTCTTCCTCACCTCTTTCGAATAATTTAATCCCCATTTTTGTGATAATTCCCATTGACCCGTAAGAGCAGGTAAACACACCTGTCAGGTCGGGGAACGGGCCGTATCGTGAGCGCCAGCCCCCGTTTTCAAAGCTGGCAGAGCCTGTTCGTATGATTTCGCCGGTTGGGGTGACAACTTCAAGGGACAATATGGGATCAGTATCCCACTTGGCAGACAGGTTTCCCGACGGGCGCATCAGGGCATTCGCTACCGAGCTGCCACCGCCTGTTGCCGTGGGCAGGTGATTTATAAAACCGTGTTTTCCCGCTTCAAGGCTCAGTTGATGGTGGGTGACGCCGGGCTCGATAACGGCGTAAGCAGCGTCAGTATTAATCTCTATTTTGTTCATGAGGCGCAGATCAACCACCACCTCTTCCTTATGCGGCAACGTTAATCCGCCGATATTTGAGCCACGGGACATTGGAACTACCGGGATTTTATATTTGTTTGCAGTCACCAGTATCTCCTTAACCTCCTCCGCTGTTTCCGGTAAAACAACTAAAGGAGGGAAGGGCGCTTCCCGGGGAAAGGAGGTCAGATCCATGGCATAGCTTGCCAGGACTGTCTCATCACGGCTTATCCTGTCTTCGGGAATAATGGAAGTCAGTTCATTGTATAGAGAGTCAATGTCACTCATCTTTCGTTTACCTCCAAAAAATTATATCGTAAAATAATATTTTGTCAACGAGTGGTCCCCCGATCAAGTCGGAAAATATATTACAGAGTTTTAAAACTTAAATTCATTATTACTTAATAGTTTAGAAATATAACTTAAATTCTTTCATTACACAAAAGTTGAACATTTGAGAAAACAGGTAATTCAAAGGAAATTTTTAGCTAAAAATTAAGAAGTCTAAATTGTTTATAACATTAAAAGGTATATTTTTCGACATTTGTTAAAACCATGACTATGGTCAAAATTAAATTATTTTTAAGGGCCAAAGCAGATTTGAATTTTATTTTCAACTAAGAATTAATAACTTAAGGATAAAAAGTGTATATAAACGAATTGAGTCTTCTTTCTAAAACTTTATTAGTTATTGGGATATTAAATTTTCTTTTACTTTTATTTTCCTCAATTATCTCATACCGGGAAAATGAAAGACGTGCTGCTGTCAGGTTATTGCTTCTATCTGTAATTCTACCACTTCCTTTTTTAATAATTGCATCGGTATCTTTTATATATCAATCACTCTTATCACTAATTCTTTTATTATTGACTGTTATAGTAATCCTTCTTTTAATTATTCCAATGGGTAAGAAACACATCACCGAAGATGATACCCCGAAAAGTCGAATTGACGAACGCGATGTAATGTTTTCAAGAAATCTGCTTGAGCCTGGCTCACAAAGGTTTGAGGAGTATTATCAAAGGCGTCCTGAGAAGAGAGAGCTCGATGATAGCATCAGAAAAGAGCCGGGATATTTATCGAAAGGCTCAAAATATTACGATCCATATCTTTTTTCAGCGACAGCGGCCGGATTTACAACAATCAGGCATTTACGGCAACATATTGACGGTGATCATGCCGATGAAAAAATCAAAACCGACCCGGAGAAAATCACCTGTTTTATCAAATCCTGGGCAAAGAAAATGGGCGCGGTTTCCGTTGGTGTTACAGAACTGAAGGATTATCATTTATACGCCACGAACGGGCGCGGTGACGATTATGGAAAACCGGTTACCTGTGACCACAAGTATGCCATTGCATTGACAGTAGAGATGGGATTTGAAATGATGCAGCCTGCGCCACTGGCTTCAGCCGCAATGGAAACGGCTCAGAAGTACCTTGTTTGCGGTTTTATTGCTTTCGAGATTGCCGAGTTCATTCGTAACCTCGGTTATCCTGCGCGTGCTCACATTGACGGCCGGTATTATATAGTCTGCCCCCTGGTTGCACGGGATGCAGGGCTTGGAGAAATCGGGCGGATGGGGCTTCTCATGACCCCAAAGCTTGGCCCGAGAGTAAGAATTGCGGTGGTATCTACAGACCTGCCGCTTATTACTGATAAACGTACCTTTGATTATTCTGTGATCGATTTTTGCACCCAATGTAAAAAATGCGCGGATGTATGCCCTAGCAGAGCTATCCCGTTTGACGATAGAAAAGAGATCAATGGAGTGAAAAGATGGCAGATTAATCAGGAGAAATGTTTTACAATGTGGTGCAGGTTAGGAACGGACTGCAGCCGCTGTGCCAGTGTCTGCCCGTACTCGCATCCGGATAATTTTCTTCATAATCTTATCAGAAAAGGGATTCGCAATTCCTCTATTTTTCGTAAAGCAGCACTGCAATTGGATGACTTCTTTTATGGCAGAAAGCCCGCCCCTAAAGAGCTGCCCGAGTGGGTGAGGTTGTAAATGTTTACAATTTAGAATAACCCGGTTTTTTCCTTCTCAAGGAACGGATAATCTTATACATATTCTCCCTTTCCCACCTGTACCATTTGTCACGAAAAGGATACATGCGTTCCGCTTTCTTGAATTCCGGTCCGTGGATTACGTTCCTGCCGTTTTTTTTGTATCGCGGGTGTACTATATGCAGCATCTCGTGGAAGATCACTCCGGTAATGGCAAATTCCGGAAGTTTGGGGTGGTTATATGCGCCGGCTATTGTAATAAGGTTCTGCTTGCCGCCATGTTGATCGTTGAAATATGACTGGTAAGAGGTTTTTGATGCGTATGATCCCCAGCGTATAAAACTTTGTATTTTGCCTTTAAAATAGCGTTGATTAGTGCTGTCAAAAAGCTCTTTGAGGTCGTATATAATACCTTTTGTATTATGTGTAAATGTATCCGGATTGATAACCCTCTTTTGCTTAAAGGCAACACCCTGCTCTTCCAGGTATTGCCAGACAGCTTTTTCAAGTTTTCTTTTCTGCAGGTAATATGCTTTTCTTTTTCTCGTCAGGCGGGGTTTTACAAGCGCTGCCCAGTCGAGAACTGCCTCCTTGATTTCCTCCGGCGCATCTTTTAACAAATAGGGAAGTGTCGCTGTTTTGTGATTATCGGCGTTGATTGTCAGATGCCAGCTTTTACGAAGCCGTTTTTTAAACGTAATAGTCAGCTTTGGAATATTCCGGGCTCTGGAAATTTCTTCGAATGAGGACGGCTGGAAAAGGTTTAGCTCCTGCTGAACAGTTTTCAATGTTTTACCATTCGTTGGGCAATTATGGGTGGGTACCGTTTGTTAAGCCATGGTTTCAGGTCGGTTTTCTTCATGTTTAAATAGTTTATATCCTGCTGCAATCCCTGGATATAAGGGTACCACTCCTTCCTGAGAGGGCTCTGCCACTTTACAATAAGCTCATCAAAGAGGTTGCCGTATTTTTTAAGGGAGCTTCCGGAGAGATCATTTTTTGTGAAGGTTGTCCAGGGTGAGCAGAAGAATTTTTTCACCACGCGGAATGGTTGAGGGATGGTGTATTCATCAGCAACTTTGTCCCATCCCTTAACAGTTGCTTTTTTATTTTTAAGGAAATCTGCAAACAGGGAAATGATAAACCGGTCCGTATGGAAAAGGCCGGTCGGATTAATAAGCACGCCGCCGGTGGATTCCAGTATACTGCTTTCCCTGCCGGTATAAGGCCCGACAAAAAGCCGCAGCGGCGCATAATCATTGGCAAAGAAATTATCCCATATAACAACATTGCCCTTAAACAGTTTCAGTATGCTCCCGAGATTTTTATTGTTTAGCTTCTCTGAAACGACCTGCGGCCCTGTCCAGAGAATCGTTACGCTCTCCGGCATGGTTTTTACAAGATCTTTTATGTATTTACTGCCGGCAGCGTTGCCCCGCGCGAATTGATCGGTGTATATGGTGGGGCAGAACCAGAGGTTCGCATTTTTATTCTCTTTATGGATGTCAGTAAGTAATTTTTCGAGTAGTAAGCCGTGAGCTTCTCCCAATGATGAAAAAGAGCGCTTGCAGGAAGCGGGCAGCTCTTCAGGTATATCATCCATTAGAAGGGCGACGGTATTTGCCTCCAGTTTCAGGAAGGAGGATATTTTTTTCAGGAGCAGCTTATAATCATCCTTCGAGAGGTAATTATAGGACAATCCCGGTGCAATTGAAAGAATAACATCTATACCGATACGCTTTCCGTAATTTATAAATTGCTTCATTATTTTCTGTCTTGAAGATGGATAGGGTTTTTGCCATAATATTCTATGAAACGGGTCCTCCTTGGGAGCATAGATATACGTATTCATGGGTTGGAAACTCATGTGGGTGCAAATGGCCAGTCTCTGCAGCCAGGTCAATTCCCTGCCGTAGTAGCCTTCAATATACCCGAAATGTTTCTTCATGTAATACCCCGTTTTATTTAATAAGTGGTTGCGAGTTTTTTATTA
>JAUXBV010000391.1 GCA_030619215.1 Fibrobacterota bacterium
AAACAGGTAAAAATTTTAGTAAAATACCGGTGTTTTATTTCACGGAATTAATGGGAATAGCAATGGACTTACCCAAAAGAAATAAGTGGTGGAAAAATCATGTTGTGAACCCTGTACCGTTATTGAAACCTTTAAATCTTAAATAGGCAATGAGTAAAATGGCAAATAGAGATGTATTAGTAATCGGCGGTGGTATAGCAGGAGCTCAGACGGCTTTACTGCTGGCTGAGAAGGATCGTAACGTCTATATGTTGGATAGCGCGGCTGCTATCGGAGGCTTTTTTCCCCTTTTGGACCGGCAGTTCCCCACCAATTCCTGTGGTGTCTGTTTCATGAGTCCGAAGCCGCCGGCTTTGTGCCCCATATACGAAAGCGATTTTCACGAAAATATTGAGGTTATTACCAACAGTGACATTACCGGGCTTGCTGGTGAAGCGGGAAATTTTAAAGTTGCCTATACTGCCAGGCCGAGATTTGTTGATATAGAGAAATGTACGTTATGTGACAAATGCACTGAAGTCTGCCCGGTTGAGGTTGACAGTAAATTCAGCGAGGGCCTTGAAAAACGTAAAGCGATTTACCTGCCGTTTGCACAGGCAATACCGCGCTCCTATGTTATTGACGAGAAAACATGCACGAAATGTGGCGAATGTGTTAAAGTGTGCACTCCGGAAGCAATCAGCCTTGAAGAGAAACCGGAGGAGAAGAAGCTGAAAGTAGGCGCAATTGTCATGGGATTCGGTTTTGAACCTTTTGCCGCAAAGCTTAAGGGTGAGTTTGGTTTAGGCAGATATAAGAACGTACTTTCCAGTATACAGTACGAGCGCATGCTCAGTTTCTCCGGTCCAACAAGTGGCAATCCGCAACGCCTGTCCGATGGAAACAGGATACAGAAGGTCGCTTTTATTCAATGCGTAGGATCACGTGATATTGCCTGTGGCCGGGAATACTGCTCAAGTATCTGCTGTATGTATGCAACAAAGCAGGCTATGGTTTCAAAAGACCGCGCAAAGGATCTGGATGCAGCAGTTTTTTATATGGATGTGCGCACCATGGGTAAGGATTACGAACGGTATTACGAAAAAGCGAAAAATGAATATGGTGTAAGATATATACGAAGCGCAATTTCGAGTATTCGGGAGCTGAAAAGAACGAATAACCTCCTGGTAACCTATGGGACGGATAGCGGTGAGCTGAAAGAGGAAGAGTTTGACACTGTGGTACTTTCTGTCGGATTTACCCCTCCGGAAGATATAAAGCGGATTGCCACAAGTCTGGGTGTTGATTTAAACGAGTACAGCTTTTGTGCAACCAACGAGTTCAATCCTACAAGCACCTCAGTACCGGGAATTTACGTGGGTGGAGCCTTAAGGGAGCCGAAGGATATTCCGGAAACCGTTGTTGACGCTTGCAGCGCTGCTGATGACGTTTCAAACCTGCTGGATAAATTTGAAGAAAAGGATACCGGCGATAGCGCAGAAAAAAGAGCTTTACCGGAGATAGAGGAGTTAATAACCGGTATCTTTTTATGTGATACGAAAGGAATGCTTCAGCAGAGGCTGGATATGGATACAATCATCGATAGCCTAAAACAGGATCCGAATATCGCCTGTGTAGAGAAAGTTGATATTACCTCCCTGAAAAAGGGTATGGACACGGTAAAGAAAATAATAATCGAGAAGCAGTTGAACCGGGTTATAATAGCCGGATACAGAAGCATGAGCCTGAGCCGGAAACTGCGGAAAGGTTTCAGTGAAGCTGAATCTGAAAACCTCTATATCGATTATACAAATATCGGAGAACAGTGTGCCGATGTGCACAGGGATGATCCTGCTGCCGCGACGAAAAAAGCAGTGGGGTTGATTTCAGCGAGTATCAGAAAGGTGAAGCGCGGCTATCCGGTAAGAGTCGGAAAGAAGAAGCTGCAACCGGGGGTCCTGGTGGTCGGCGGCGGCATAGCCGGTATGACAAGCAGCCTGAGCCTTGCACAGCAGGGAATGAAGGTAACACTTATTGAAAAAGAGAACGAACTGGGCGGCCTTGGAAGAACAGCTCATTTCACCCTGAAAGGATCGGATATTCAAAGCCTGGTGAAAAGCCTCGTATCAAAGGTTGAGTCACATGAAGATATAGAAGTATTTAAAGAAGCCGGGCTTAAATCCCTGACAGGAACATGGGGTAATTTTACTTCCCGGATATCAATTGGAGAAGAAGAAAAAGAGATTCTGCACGGCGCAGTCATATTTGCGACCGGCGGCAGGGAAGCTTCAGTAGAAGAATATCTTTACGGTGAAAACCGGAATGTGGTAACCCAGAGGCAGTTCGAAGGCCTTATTGCAGAGTCTGATGACCGGGTAAAAAACGCTAAAAATATTGTGATGATTCAATGCGTTGGATCGAGGGATGAAGACCGTCCCTACTGCAGCCGCGTCTGCTGCAATCACGCAGTAAAAAATTCCCTGAAGCTGAAAGAGATTAATCCCGGGGTGGATATCTATGTCTTGAATCGCGATATCAGAACCTATGGATTTTATGAAAAGAAATATCTGGAGGCACGGGGAAAGGGTGTTGTCTTTGTACGGTATGAGGTAACTGACAAACCGAAAGTATCGGAAAAAGACGGTAAAGTTGCAGTGAACTTTTTTGACGCTATTGTTAATGAACAGAAAACCGTTGACGCGGACTTGCTGGTTCTTTCAGTGGGCATAGAGCCTAATGACAACCGGGAACTGGCGGAAATAGCGGACCTCGAGTTAAACGCAGACGGTTTCTTTGCAGAAGCTAACCCGAAGTCCGCACCGCTTGATTCGGTGGACCGTGGTAAGTATTTTTGTGGACTCTGCCATTCGCCGAACCATATCGAGGATGCGCTATGCCAGGGTAAAGCAGTGGCTGCCAGGGCGTCGGCCCTGTTGTGGAGCGGTGTTGAGAGCTTGTCCGAAAGCCAGGCTTTTGTGAATGAACGCCGTTGTAGCGGCTGCGGAATTTGCGTTACCGTATGCCCCTATGATGCGCGCATCATTGATGAGTCAACGAATAAGGCAGTGGTTCTTGAGGAGCTTTGCAGGGGTTGCGGCACCTGCACCATATCGTGCCCCAATGGAGCTTCACAGCAACTCGATTTTGAAAGGGTAACGATGCTTGAGATGCTGAATGAAATATTAGAATCTTAGAAGAATGTATATACGCGATTTGCGTATATACATTCTTCGTGAAGATTCTTATCCAGCTACGCTGGACTGGAATGAAATGAGAATCTCGTTATACATATATGAAGGAGTAACTATATGGCAGACTTTGAACCTAAGATAGTGGCATTCCTGTGTAACTGGTGTACCTATACCGGTGCAGACCTCGCAGGGACAAGCCGGCTTCAGTATCCGCCGAATGTACGGATAATACGACTCATGTGTTCCGGTGCGGTTGACATTATATATATACTGAAAGCTCTTATTGAGGGAGCTGACGGAGTATTGATCGGCGGATGTCATCCGGGAGATTGCCATTACCAGAATGGAAACTACAAGGCGCGTAGACGGATTGCGGTTTTAAAAAAGATCCTGAATCAGCTTGGCTATGATGAGGATCGGGTATGGCTTCGGTGGATAAGCGCATCGGAAGGGAAACTGTTTGCCGATACCGTGACTAAGATGGTTGACGAACTCAAGGCAAAGGGTCCGAATCAAATAAAAGAACTGTGGACTGCGTAAATGGAGAATAGATAATGAAAAGTATAACATTGGAAGTAAAGAATAACGACGTTGTAGCAACACTGCAGGAATTCCTGGGTCAGTTGCTGGAGAAAAACTTTGTTGATACGCTATTGGTGCCGAAAATGCTACCCGGAAAAGACGGTTTTGTACAGACTATCATTAAGGATCCGGCAATGCTGAAGGATGCCAATCCCCTGGCTCCGACCATGGCTGTGCAATCAGCTCAAATACTTTCACAGCTGACTATTGACGGTATAGACGAATTGGTTGGAGCGGTATTAAAACCGTGCGAACTGAGGGGCGCATTGGAGCTTTCGAAGTTTCTTCAGGTTAAGCTTGATAATGTGGTTACCATAGCGGTTGACTGTTTCGGCACCTTCGAAGTGAAGGATTTTGCAGCAATGAGTGAGCAGGATAGAACCGCTCATACGCAAGCCACGGCAAACGGGAGCTTTCAGAATGAAGACTTAATTCGTGAGGCCTGCAAAATCTGCGAATTTCCTGCACCGGTAAATGCGGATATTACCATTTGCCTTATCGGGAGCGATATATCAAAAGAGATTCCGGTACTGATAGGTGATAGATTCGAGAAAAAGCTGGCAGA
>JAUXBV010000001.1 GCA_030619215.1 Fibrobacterota bacterium
TCCTATGCTCAAACCCGCGTTACCCACTTTTTCCCCTCTCACAACACCTAAGAATTGTGTATATAAATTTTCCCCCGATGACCTCAAGTGCGCAAAAGTGAAAAATAGTAATAAAGCTCTTGTCGCCACTATAAGAAAAAAATACTTTATATCTCTATATTTTTATTCACCCCTTCAGAAGTCATGCGAAATTTATGGAACACGTTTTTCATATACATTCCAAAGTATTACCTTCCAAATTGGGTAAACAGTTACCCGGCGCTACACATGTTGAATTTTACTTGTATAAGATACGGATGATTTTAGTAAATCAAATTACCAAAATTAATCAAAGGAGGTTGTCGTGAGTGAAAAGTTTGTAGTCGGTGGCAAGGTCATTAATTTTCAGACAGGACAGGGTCTAAAGGGACTTCGTGTTGAAGCGTGGGATAAGGATATTCATTTCGACGATGCTTTAGGGCATGCTTTAACTGATGCTGAAGGAAAGTTTGATATTTTCTACAGTCAAAGCGCTTTCAGCGACCGGTCATCGGAAAAAAATCCGGATATCTTTTTTAAGATATTTCTGGCGGAGAGACTTCTTGAGACAACCGAAAACGCATTGATTCAGAATGCTTCATTAACTGAACGGCAGGTGGAAATACCAATCCGTTTCCATGAAAAGCAGGAAGAGCTGAAGAAATTCAAGTTGAGCGGAAAGCTTAACAGCAAAGAAGCGGTTGACTTCAAGAAAATGGAATTGAAAGTACAGGCCTTTGTTGAGGGAAAAGAGATCGCTTCTGCCGATGTTAATGATAAAGGAGAATACTCGCTTGCTTTTGCAAATAAGGAGTTTGTGAAGTCGGTCGACCTTCGCGTCGTACCTAAACTGCTTGCCACTCCCCGCTATCATAAGACACCTGTCATTGGCCTGACCAAAACCCTCAGCTCAACACGTTTTACAAAAATGGAGAAGAAGAGTGAATATAAGGGATATTATGAAATGATACTTCCCAAACCGTATATAGACATACTGTGGAAAATCAACAAGACCTATACTATGCACGGCGCCGTATATTCAACGGTTTTTCAGGAGATAGGCGGTGTGCCCACACCAATCAGTATTGAACCCGTGCCCGGTGCAAAGATCGAATTCTATGAAGTTGACAGGCCATATTTCTGGCTCATCGGGACTGAGCCGCCGTTGTCGGAATCATACCTTGGTGAAACAATAACAGGGCCCGACGGCAGCTACAATTTCAACTTTGATTTCAGCTACAGCCCGTGGTTTATTCACTGGCTCTTTACCGATAGAATCCCGGACGTTCGCGCGCGCATATCGCAATATATTGACGGCTCCTGGACACAGGTTTATGAAGGGCCGGTTGACTGGGATATCTCGGAAGATTTCAGCCGCAGCTACTTTATCCCGGAAGAGGAAGTTATTCCAATACCTGATTCAGGGTCAAAACCTCTGGTTGGTTTCCGGTATGTCAGTTGCGGACTGCTTCCCGTAGATACAGTTAGAATTCAAAAGGGTTATGCTACTGCGGAAGTTGGTGATCCGGCACGGATAGCAGGTATCTCCCATCAGCCCTTCTGTGGACGATTAAGAATTTTCGGGCTCTTTGCAGAATCTGATCAGGTTCAAACGTATAAGGTACAGATCGCTCCCGCAAATGAAGACGGCCCTGTCGCTGACTGGACCGATATTACCGATTCGCTGCATAACAGGGAGTGGGATGATACGGAGAATAAGTGGAAATACACATTGCTGGGGCCTGATACGGTTACCGGTCGGTATACTAATGTTGACATTAAACCTGAGTATGACTGGCATGAACATGCGCTCAAATTCACCTGGTACAGTCCCAATGTTGCCAATGGCTACTATGCTTTCCGTATTATAGGCTATAAGGAAGATGATACTGAAGTCGGCCCGTACTCCATGCCTGTTTTACGTATTGATAATACCAGGCCGGAAGCTGCGTTGGATATAATAAGCCCGGCAGTATCCGAATGCGGCTATATGACCCTCGGCACTGACCGGATAATCAAATTCAAGGTGACAGCCAAAGACACGGAAGGACACATGCTCAGGTACCATGTCTCATGCTCACGCGGTAAACATCCGCAATCAGCGGGATCCCCCAAACATGGTTCTCGTCCCGATTCAGATGCAAACTGGAATGGCGTGACTAATGAGCCGGTAGAATTTACGGTAAATTCTTTACCGACTGAATTAGCAGCCTGCCCATCTATAGCCTATAATGCAGAACTCCATATATATGGAGCTTCAACAGACGGCTATAATGTGACCCCTGGCTCTCAACATGTCAAACGTGAGACGAACCTGATCGTTTCAGAATAAGTACCCGGTAAACTGATGAATAAAGGCTTCCTGTATCCTTGATGCAGGAAGCATTCTTGTTTTTAGTTTCTAAAAATCGTATTTCCCTTGAAAAGTGACAATATTTCAAGTTATAATAGGGGTGAGTGTAGATCTTGGGACGGTTGCCTTTATTGCATTATATTTAAAGTTGAATTATTCTTTTTATTATGCCGTGGAAACGCAGAATAGCATTGCAGGGTAGAGGGCGTTCAGCGTATTACCGGTTTTTAAGTAAGTACCTAGGGACGGAGCTTCCTTATTGCTTTTAGAACCACCCTGAAAGTATATTATCTACATGTCAAGAAAAGCGCGATTGATTGTATCAAGTGCAGTACACCATATCATGGCACGAGGGATAGATAGACGAAATGTTTTTTGTGATGAAGAGGATCGCAACTTTATTTATCTTTACTATCAGATGGTATAAGCCGAAGCTGATACAGAAAAGGTGAAAATATTAATACCTCTCTTTCCTTTCTATTTAAACCGCGCAAAAACCTTATTTCACTTGAAAAATTGTTATAAATAAAGTTATAATTGGTATGTGTATAATTATGTACAAGGAATTAAAAAATGCCAATAACCCACGGCCTTTATATTGAAAAAAAGAGAAGACATATTTGGATCCGGCTCCCCAACGTGGTTAAAAAGGATAATATCACTCAAATTGAAAGTCGAATAGAATCCAGCCTCAAAGGGTACAAAGGGAAAGTCGTTGTTGACCTTTCGGACACCCTCAGCATTTTCAGTATTTTAGTCACCCTGCTCATGCATATTGACAAACTGGTAACTGGAGCCGGCGGTGCAGTCAAGCTTGTTAATGTGTCAAAAAAATGCCAGGCACAGCTACAATCAATGAACCTTGACAGGGTATTGACAATTAACAAGGAAGAGGCCGGTGCTAAGAAGAAAGCCAAGTAGTGTTTATAATAATTAAACCTCGTTATACTAAAGCACAAGGTGCCGATTTATCGGTATAACATTATGTAAGAGCGGATAGGCCATTGTCATGTCCTACCGCTCAACATATTGTTAATGTTAGAGTGGAATTTTTCTCGACCTACCATTATATTTACATTTTAAATATGATATCATGCATTATAGCCCAATGAACAAAGAAGAGATAAGTAATTACTTCATTTTAAACAATAAAAAAAATATTCGAGCATATTTGCGGAGGGGTTATTGCTATAAAGTAATGCTTTATGGCTAGAGGAGTTATATCTTTTTATTTGACGTATAAATAATAATCTTTTTTAGATTTCCTTTTACAGACTTTTCCGATAACGACAGAGGTAGTATCTCCAGCTCTATGAAGCGCCTTAACCGCTTTTTCCGCCTGATCTGCCCTGATGCATGCAAGCAATCCCCCTGATGTCTGCGCCTCTGATAGAATGTTTACTTTACGCTCGTCTGCTTTTTTGTTTATGTATGTGTATGGTTCAATATATTCCGTTGTTTTACATACGCCCTTCGGGTTGTATTTCTCCATCAGCTCAAAAAGATCGGGGAAAAAAGGCACCTTTTCAACGTCAATGCAAATTTTCACGTTTGCATTCCGCGCGATAGGGAGGGAATGGCCGAGGAGCCCAAAGCCGGTGACATCGGTTAATGCGCTTATGTCAAATTTCAGCAGTGTTTCAGAGGCATATTTATTGAGACGGTACATGGTCTCGACGAAATTTTTATACTGTTCGTCCGTAAGGCCGTCCCCGGATACGGCGCTTGACATAACGCCCGTTCCCAGAGGTTTGGTCAGGATTATGAGGTCGCCGATGCGGGCATTGCTGTTTGTTTTTAATTTATCTATTTTCGCGATACCGGTGATACTCATACCATAGATAAATGTCTCCTGCTCCTGGGTATGCCCGCCGACAAGTACAACTCCGGCTTCTTTAAGTTTTTCACTTCCGCCAATGAGAAGATCCTCAATTATTTCTACCGGTATTTTACCTGCCGGGTAAGCGAGCACGTTCATTGCGGTTAACGGTTTCGCTCCCATAGCCCATACATCGGATAAACTATTGGCAGCGGCAACCCTGCCAAAATCACGCGGGTCGTTAACAATAGGGAAGAAGAAGTCAACGGTTTGTATAATGGCCTTATTTTTAGATATCTTATAGACTCCCGCATCATCAAATGTTTCCATATCTTCAATGAGATTCGGTGAGTCTACCTTTGGTAACTTTTCTAAAATTCCTGCCAACCTGGCCGGTTTTAGCTTGCCTGCTCAACCGGCGCAGGGGCCGTAATCAAGCAGTCTCAATTTTTTACCACCAGCTATGGCTTCATCAGGCGTAACAGGCTTTTTCTCACTCTTTTCTTTAAGGTATTCACAATAGGTTTGCTCATTACGTTTACGGTGAAACGCAATACATTTCTTACATTCACCATGCCTTATACAATCTGCAGGGCAGGGACAATTTTTCCCATTATGAATTTTTATTGCCATAAGTAATAGTATATTATAAGAGTATAAAGATGTGTTTCTTTTTCACTGCATAATTGGGATATATATTATTGATGATAAGGAGCATGCTTAGATTCTCTGTCTGATTTATCTACCCCCTGAAGGGGACTTCGCGTTTTTTCGTAGATTAATCAGACGTAGAGAATCTTATCCAGTTTCCCTGGATTAGTAAATATAATATATTTAAAGGTTTTATAACTATTCAGGTATATTTACTTTCTTTGTGTCATTGCGAGCGAAGCGAAGCAATCTCCTACGTCTGAAGAATGAGATTGCTTCGCTTCGCTCGCAATGACATCGAATAAGGAACAACCCCTGAATAGTTACAAGGTTTTTTAATATAAACACCAGGGGTTTATTGGGGTTGTATGAGCTTAAGTGAATTTCCTTCAGAAGAGTATCATTTACTCAATGGATTAAAAGAGTTCCTTAATTTTTCTCCAGGCGAAAGATACCCGGTTGGTATGGGAGATGATGCTGCAGTGAGGCACTGTGATAAGGATGAGCAGCTTGTGCTTACCGGGGATACCCTGGTAGAGAATGTGCATTTTTCTCTTACGTATATGACCCTTGAGGAGGTCGGCTATAAGGCAATGGTTGCCAACATCAGTGACTGCGCTGCAATGGGGGCAATTGTTGATTCAGCAATATCAATGGTTGTCTTCCCTGACACCTGTGATAAGAAGCAGGTTGAAAGCGCGCTCAGGGAGCTGTACACGGGTATTAAAAGAGCATGCATTAAGTGGGATTTCCCGGTTGTCGGAGGGGATATCTCCAGGGGTCCGTGCTGGATGATCGCTGTGAGTTTGACAGGAAGGAAAAATAGCAGTGGGCGGATACTCAAGCGCATTGGCGCCGGGATTGGAGATGGTTTATGGGTGACGGGCGTTCCCGGAAAGAGTGCTGCCGGACTTGACGTGTTGAAAAAATGGGGGAGGAATGCAATTCCGGATGAGTATCAGGATTTGGCCCTTTCTCATATTGAACCTTCTGCACAGATAGACACAGGATTGAAACTTGCCAATGATAGCAGTGTACATGCACTGATAGATCTGTCGGATGGTATCTCCAAAGAGTGTTATACTCTCTGTTATGATAATAAGGTAGGAATAACACTTTCACCGGAAGAGGATTGCTTGCCGGAATCAATTAAAAAACTAAGTGGCCTCTTTAATAAGCCGTGGTATGAATGGTTTTTATATGGCGGTGAGGATTATGAGTTATTATTTACCGCTTCAGAAAATTTTGACCCTTTCGAATATAATGATATTAGCCTTTACAAAATCGGTAAGTTAACGGATAATAAAAATACGGTAACTTTCAAAGATTTTACCGGAAATTCAATAATTGTTGAAAAGAGAGCATGGGATCATCTGAAAAGTTAAAAAGGTAGATATTATGACGCAAAAGCGATTACAAAAGATGGGTGAAATACTCATAGCCCAGGGGCTTATTAATGAAGAGCAGTTTTTACAGGCCAAGGGGGAGTGTGCGGTAACAGGCGAAAGATTTGCTGCAACGCTTGTAAAGCTTGGATTTATAAGTTGGGATGGTTTGACCGATATCCTTGGCGAGCAGATACAGATTATTCAGAAGAAACGTATTGGTGAAGTGCTTATTGACCAGGGATTGATAACTGAAGAACAACTACAGGCCGGGCTGGAAGAACAGAAGAAAAATGGAGAGAAAATAGGGAAATGCCTCGTGGATTTTGGGTTTATTTCTGAAAATAAACTTATTGATTCTCTCAGCGCTCAACTTGATATACCTCATGTTATGCTTGATAATTTTACCTTTTCTTCAAAGCTACTGGGAATTATTACGAATGAAATAGCATGGGAATACAAGGTTATACCGCTTTACGAAAGTAACGGCATAGTAACCATGGCCATGGCTGATCCAACCAGTCAAAGAATCATAGATCATCTCAAATTCAAGACAGGTAAAGAAATAGAACCGGTTATTGCATCCGAAAAAAGCATTCTTGATGCCATTGACCTGAATTATACTCCAGGCTCCGGGCCTGAAGACGATACTTTCAAGGAATCTTTAGTGGCCGATGGTATTCTTGTCGTTAGTAAAGTCGATATGGGAGGGAAGCCGCCTGCCGGAGAAGATACTCAGGTCGAACAGCTTCTTAAAACAATTATTGCGGAGGCTATTATAAGGGAAGCAACAGCCATCCATATAGAACCCACAACTCAACATTACCAGTTGAGATATAGGATAGATGGCGCACTGATCGAACAGAAGCCGATACAGGCAGAGGAGTATCACCAGTTAATTTCTCAACTGAAAAGCCTGGCAAAGTTAGATTCCTCTGGAAAATACATGCCATTACAGGGACAATTTCATTTTCCCTATAAGGAAAGGCAGTTTGATATTCAAGTATCAACAATCCCTGTTATGGCACAAGGTAAAAGTATAAATGAGAAGATTGTCCTGCGAATTATTGATCAGGAAAGAATTCCCCTGTCCTTTGACCAACTCGGTTTTTTCCCCGATACTCGAGAGCTTTTTGAGGAATTAGTTCGTTTGCCTGATGGTATAATTCTTATAACAGGGCCTCAGGCTAGTGGAAGAACTACAACGCTGTATACCGTACTTAAATATCTCAATACATTCTATTCCGGTAAAAAGAATATAATGACCATTGAGAAACATATAAAGAGTGATATAGAAGGAGTCTTTCAGTCGCAGGTTAATCCTGAGAGTGGATTTACTTTTACCTCAGGAATAGGTGCACTTCTTCAGCAGGATCCGGATATTATTATGGTAAGTGAATCGGGTGATTCGGAAACAGGCGGAATGATAGTAATGGCAGCACTTGCCGGACATCTTGTATTTTCAACACTTCGTGCTGGTGATTGTGCAGGCGCTTATACCCATCTGTATGATATAGGAATTGAGCCATATCTTGTTGCCACAACAGTAAAAGGAGTTCTTGCACAGCGCCTTGTAAAAAAGGTTTGTGAGCATTGTAAAGAAGAGTACGAAGCTGAGCCCTCATTGATTCAGAAAATAGGTTTTAATTCGGGCATACGCCTGTGTAGAGGGAAAGGTTGCGGGTACTGTAATAATACAGGGTTCTATGGGCGGATAGGGATTTTCGAGCTTCTTATACCGGATAAAAATTTAATGGCCATGCTTGAAAAGCGACCTTCTTATGATGATATTAATAAGTATTGCCTTAAGAAAGAGGGGTTTGATACCCTTTGGCTGGATGGACTGCGCAAGGTGCTCAGTGGTGTAACAACAATCGAACAGGTTTTGGGAGTTTTATAGCGTGAGTGATATAACAGCTTCGAGTTCTTTTATTGATTCAATAATATTAAATCAGGTTCAGAAGGAGGCTGTCCTTTATAATGAAGGCCCCCAGCTTGTCTTTGCAGGAGCGGGCACAGGCAAGACACGGGTCTTGACTACCAAAATAGCATACCTTATTAAACATGCCGGTATGTTCCCTAATAATATTTTTGCGGCGACCTTTACTAATAAAGCGGCAGCAGAGATGCGCAATCGTGTGGAAGAGCTTACGAACATTCCCTGCACCGGTTTATGGATAGGTACTTTTCATTCACTGTGCGCCCGAATACTCAGGCGTGAGGCATTTAAGATAGGGTATGAATCGACATTTACCATCTATGATGCGACAGACCAGCTTTCATTGATTAAAAAGGTCATGAAAGAGCTTCAGATTGATGAACGCACCATGCAGCCAAGGCTGCTCCGCCGTATGATATCCAAATACAAAAATGCGTGTATACCGCCCGGTGAGCTTGACGGCGCCGGTAAATCGTTTTTTGAAAGGGAAGTTATCAATGCATACGCCCGGTATCAGCGGGAGCTGAAGCGGGTCATGGCAATGGATTTTGATGACCTGTTGACAAATACGGTATTTCTTTTTCGAAAGAACCCTGATGTTTTGGAAACGTATCAGAATCATTTCCGCTATGTGCTTGTTGATGAATACCAGGACACCAACCTATCCCAGTTTTATCTGGTAAAGCTTTTAGCCAGAGAGCATAGGCGAATTTTTGTTGTAGGTGATGACGACCAAAGCATATATAGCTGGCGCGGTGCCAAAATTGAGAATATTTTGTCGTTTGACAAAGTGTTTTCGAACACCAAGGTTTATAAATTAGAACAGAATTACCGGTCCTCACAGGCCATTCTTGATTTTGCTAATTCGATCATCAGCTCAAATAAAAACAGGGTTGAAAAGAAACTATGGACGCCTCTGAAAAGTAGCATGGATGTAGTGGTAACCAGATACCGGGATGACCGGCAGGAAGCTGATGCAGTTGCAGAGAAAATCGGTGATTTAAGTTCAGGTAAAATTGAGCTGGGAGATATAGCAATACTGTTTCGCACCAATGCGCAGTCACGAATATTTGAGGAGATATTGCGGAAACGCAATATTAATTATGTATTGATAGGCGGGACAAGTTTCTATGAGAGAAAAGAGGTTAAGGACTGCCTGGCGTACCTGCGGCTTCTGGTGAATCCCCTGGACAGTATCGGCTGTGAGCGGATAATCAATGTTCCTCCCAGGGGTATTGGCGCCAAAACGCAGGAGAGACTGGCTAAAGTTGCAAGAAATAAAGAGAAATCGGTTTTTGAAATTGTCTTATCTAAAGATTTTGAAGTGATCAGCGGCCGTGCTGTAAAAGGATTGGAAGAGCTCTCTGATATATTTAACCACCTTATACAATTAAAGGAAAACAGCGCTCCATTGCAGGATATCCTCACTCAAATGCTGACTGAAACAGGTTATGTTGAACTTCTTGAAAACGAGGACACAGAAGAATCCAGAATGAGACTGGAGAACATAAATGAACTTCTCAATGCACTGACAATATGGAATGAGGAAAACCCGCAAAAGACACTTACCGATTTTTTGGAGGAGATCTCACTGGTATCGGATATTGACGGGTGGAAGCAGAGCGGTAATGCGGTTAATCTTATGACGCTTCATTGCGCCAAGGGCCTGGAGTTTAAAGCTATCTTTCTTGTCGGACTGGAAGACGGCCTGATACCGTCGAGACAGAACTTTAACGATGAGCTTAAACTTGAGGAAGAGTGCCGTCTCTTTTACGTTGGGTCAACCCGCGCTCAGGAGATGCTGGAGTGCTCATATGTTGATAACAGGATGCGGTTTGGCATGTATATGCCTATGGCTCCCTCACGTTTTATTGATAGTGTTCCACCTGCGCTATATCGCTTTGTTGATCAAAGTATGTTATTCACAAAGCCGGTAAAGCCCATAAGGGCTCCATTAAGAAAAAAACAGCACGCAGAGAAGAGGAAAAATCGTGAATTCTTCTATCAGCCGTTTTATGATGATTTCTCTCAGGAGACCATTCAGTATCGTATGGGACAAATGGTCGCTCATAATAAGTATGGCCAGGGGAAAATACTGTCAATTAGCGGTTTTGGCGTTGATATGCGATTGACGATACTATTTCATGACGGCAGTCGTAAGCAGATGATGGCAAAATTTGCAAATCTTCAGGCTTTATAAAAAAAAGGAGGGATTGCTTTTGATTGACAAAAAGGTTGTTGAACACATTGCCAATTTGGCTAAACTAGAGGTAACCGAAGATGAAAAGGCTTCTTTCACCAAAGAACTTGATTCTATCCTTGAGTACATGGAACAATTGAACAGCGCCAACACTGAAGGGGTTGAGCCGACGTCGTTTATGGTTCCTGAGCATGATCCGTTTCGTGATGACAGAGAAAAGGAATCATTACCTGCAGAGAAGACTCTTCAAAACGGCCCTTCAGTTAAAAAAGGTTTTTTTGCGGTTCCAAAAGTTATTACTTGATAGATATGAACGCTGAAATTTGTGTGATTTATTATAACATAAATTGAGAGATTCTTTTACATGAATTGCCTATGGGTAGGCCTGGATGCCCGCTTCCCCGAAACAAGTTCGGGACACGTCACGGGCATGACGGTCATCTGTCAATATTTAACAGACACTACTTAGCAGCTAATCACATTGTTAAAAGGCTTTTATGAAACAGCAAAGTAAAAAAAAGATAGTTTGTATTATTCCGGCACGCTATGCCTCGACCCGGTTGCCCGGCAAACCGCTGATAGAAGTTAACGGGTTACCGCTTATTATGTGGACATATAACAGGGCTGTTGAATCGGAGGCATTTGATGATATCTATGTTGCAACCGATGACTCACGGATAAAGGATACTGTAGAGCGATGTAAAGGTAAGGCAATTATGACTTCGCCTGATCATACATCCGGAACAGACCGTGTGTTCGAAGCGGTTCAGAATATTGATTGTGATTATATTGTGAACCTGCAGGGTGACGAGCCCCGGATACCTGTTGACATTTTGCAAGATTTTGCAGGGAATGTGGTAAAAATAGATAAATTGAGCTTGCTTACCTGTGTATCATATGCTACAATAGAAGAGGCAGATAATCCCAATGTCGTTAAGGTTGTCCTTGCCGCAAATGGGGATGCCATTTATTTTTCACGTTTTCCAATTCCTTTTGACAGAAATAATAGAGGATGTAAGATATATAAACATAGCGGTATATATGGATTTTCACGGGAAAGTCTTAAGATGTTCTGCAGCCTTAAGCGTGGTTACCTTGAGGAGGTAGAGAAACTGGAACAGCTTCGCGCTTTGGAATATGGAATGAAAATTCATTGCCTTGTGAAGGATTATACGTGTATAAATATTGACACCCCTGAAGATCTGGAGATATTTCGATCTGTTATTAAAGGCTCCTAATTTACAGAAAGGTTGTTAACTGAAGGTTAGAAATATGCTTGATGCCAATAAGGAGAAACAGGTACTAGTCGTAGATGACGAAAAATCTATCTGTGAAATAGTGAAAGCATACCTGCAAAAGAATGGATACTCTGTTTTTCAGGCTCTCAGCGGTGAGAAAGCGGTTGAGATAATAAAGGAAAACAAAATAGACCTTGTTCTTACCGACATTAAAATGCCCGGTATGAATGGTGTTGATCTTCTCAAGTGGATTAAGAAATATAATAATTCTTTACCGGTAATAATGACAACCGGCTTTCCAACGCTTGACACTGCAATTGAAGCACTAAAGCTTGGTGCATACGATTACCTTACCAAACCATTTCATTTGGAAGAGGTGGTTGAAAAAATATCGAGAGCTATTCAGACCCGCCAGCTTGAGGAGGATAATCTTCTGTTTTCAAAGTTAGTTTCATTGCATGAGGTGACAAAGGAGCTTTCATCCACTCACATCCTTGATGAATTATACAATCGTTTTCTTAATTATTCCATCAAAGTATCACGATCGAATGGCGGATCGCTTCTGTTTTTTGATGAGTCTTTACAGTTGAAGATAGTCCTGGCTTCTTCTGAGCCCTATAATGAAACTTTCTGGCAATTACCGGTGTTTGGCGCCGCATCGCGCCGGGCCATTGACAAAGGTGAGTCGCTGATAATCGACAGTGGGAAGGAATGCATTTCTAAAGAGATACCGCAGCTTCCTGAATTTATTCAATCGTATATAGTGTTCCCCCTCAAAACACCGAAGAAGATTATTGGAATACTCAACCTTGTTCGTGCTCAGAATACCGTTTCATTTTCAAAACTTGACCTGGAATTAATAAATGTTTTAGCGTCGCAGGCGAGTATCTCAATTGAGAATGCGCGCCTCTATCAGAATATTCGTGAAAATTATCTTAAAACAGTACGAGGCTTTGCGCTGGCAGTTGAAGCAAAAGATAAGTATACTCATGGACACTCGGAAAATGTAATGAAATTTACCGTGGTGCTGGCAAAACACCTGGGTTTGGAAGGCAAAGATATTGAACAGATAAAATATGCAGGGCTTCTTCATGATGTTGGTAAAATTGGCGTTGATGAAGCAATTTTAAATAAACCCGGAAAATTGACGCCAAAAGAATTCGATCAGATAAAGAAACACCCGGAGCTTGGCTCCCGGATTCTGGAAAACGTCCCGTTTTTTGAGTCACTGCTGCCGTTAATCAAACATCATCATGAGTTTTATAATGGCAATGGCTACCCGAGCGGACTCGCCGGAGAGGATATTCCCTATGGCGCCAGGATATTAAGCGTTGCAGATGCTTTTGAGGCAATGACCTCAAACAGGCCCTATAGAAAATCCCTGTCTCACGAAGTTGCTGTTAACATTATAAAAAAGGAGAAGGGTAAACAATTCGACCCTGAAATTGCAGAAGCATTTCTTGAAGTTGTGAAGGCATTGGATAAGCTATGAGACAAAAAGTGCTCTGGTGGTGTATGTGGGGAATAGGAAGTGTCTTCTGGTTGGTTTTAATAATACAAATTGTATTGGCAAATAGTGAAACTGTTATTATACAACCGGATTCGAATAAAGTAACCAATAAGTTAATACAAGAGCCTGTAGCTTCTGAAAGTACTTCTGTTAACATATCAAGCCCTATAGACAGTGTTTTACATAAAGATAGTAAAAAGTCTGAATTTACTCCACGGGATAGCGCTGATAAAAAAGGTGACGTAAAAAGTAAAGACGCCTGTATTAATGTAAACACTGCAAACGTTGATGAACTTGTATCTCTCCAGGGGATCGGGCCGGTTCTTGCACAGCGCATTGTTGAATTCCGTAAAGAAAATGGGGTTTTCAAGGATGAATCCGACCTTGTAAAGGTTAAAGGTATTGGAGAAGGTAAGCTGAAAAAAATGAGGGATCATATTTGCTTTTAGTACCTTAGAAATTATTTTCGTGTTTTTTTTACCCTGAAGGGTTTTAATGCCAGCTTGTCTGGTGCACACGTAGCAAAAAATAATTTCGTGAAGGTACTTATCCCCCGCTTTGCGGGACTAAAGCAGTTTATCTGGGTTAGATTCTTTGTCTGATTATCTACCCCCTGAAGGGGACTTCGCATTTTTTCGTAGATTAATCAGACGTAGAGAATCTTATCCTAATGTAAAAACAAAAAAGGTTAGAGGACTAAAGTCACCTGCGTCGCTGCGCTTTGCTGGACTATAGCAACTTCGCTGGATTAGCTTTTGAAAAATACATGCTCTTTTTTATCTTATAATGACAGCAATATATTTGGTTTCTTTATTAAATAACCTATTTTATCATTTTAAGTTCTGACTTCTGAATAACTATTTATAATTGATTTTAATATGGCATCTCCCAGAAATACTATAGGCGGTCTTGATATCAACAGGACAGAGATCTGTTATACCAGGTGTCTTCCTGAGAGCAGGTTAATTGCCAATGTATGTATTCAGCCGCTTGAGATAGGTGCTGATGATTATTGGGGAACGGTAAATTCCGCTTTTGATGACTTTCTAAAAGAGTTTAAAATCCCAGGTGAGAATATTGTATCCTCATTACCGGGAGAATATGCTATTATTAAAAAGATTTTTCTTGAAAGTGATGAAGATGATATAGATGATGCTATTGAGTGGGAATTGAGCCAGCAGATTATAGGCTCATTAGATGAGTATGTTTATGATTATCAGCCACTGGCTGATAATGCCGGAGGAGATTTCCAGAATTATCTCGTTGTTGGATATAGGAATACCGCAGTTGATAAGATTACAAAACTTTTAAAGTCAAAAAAACTGAATCCAATAATTATTGACCTGGATATATTTGCTCTGATAAATGTTTATGAAATCAATTATGAAGACAAGATAACATTACCCGCACTTATTATCTTTTCCGATACTTCAAGAACAAAATTGATACCAACCGTTAACGGTAATTTTTATGATATAGAAATCTTTGACCATACGGAGGAGATGCAGACTATAGAAAGTTATGTCGAGATACTTAACGAAAACATTACAAAGCTTCTTGCCTATAATAAAAAATTTGCAGAACTTGGCGGTATGCAGGTATACCTTGCCGGCTCCTACTTTTCTAAACCTGAAACAGTTGAGGCTGTACTGGGTAAGGTGAAAAATTCTGAAGTACTCTTTCCTTTTCGGAAAATAACGTGTAGCGCTGGAATGGACGATGAAAAGTTAAGGGAATTTTCACCTCAACTCGCAGTCTCTGTCGGCCTTGCACTGAGGGATTTAGACTAAAGAAAACCATGATACGTATTAACCTTTTAAAACAGCCTGCCAAAAAAAAAATAAAGAGGTGGAAATTATCCCCCAAAGTTTTTATTATTCCGGTGAGCATTGTATGCGTTTTGATGGTTTCTGTCGGTATCTGGTGGGTAATAAAACATTTTGATCTGTTTTCGGCTGAAAAAAAGCAGCAGGACATTGTCAAGGATGATTATACCCCCTCTACCTTTGTAAGCTCAAATATTGTTGAAGATGTTGTTGACGATAAATTTGACACAAAGGATAAACTTACGGAAAGAGGTTTGGAAGATTTCCCCTATGAAAAGTTGTCATTTATTGAAAAAGTAAATTATGAGATACATTTTGCTAAAAATATTTGTGACCTACTTAAAAGAACTGTACAGCCGGGAGTAGATTTCAACAGTATACAAGCGGACTCGTTTAATACCTTAAAAGGAGTGGGCATTGCTGATTCTAAGGATAAAGTAGTTAATTTGTTTATATTGCTAAGAGATCACAAAAAGGTAGAACTCCTCCCCAAACCGCAAAGTAAATTTAGCCGAAGCGGAGGTGTATATAGCTTTAACATTCTGTGTAAAACAGAATTTGGCCTTAACCTGGAAGCTCCCTTCTTTATTGATGCTGAAGAAATCATCGATTATGAAGAGCTGGATCTATCGGTAAAAAGAGTGGTGGATGTCGCTAAAGATGAGGGAGTAAACATTAGGTCGGGGCCTGATCGTATTGACGCATCACTTATAGACGGGTATCGCCGGATTCGGTATCACTTCTCAGGTGTTTCTTCATATAATACATTTGTTACGTTCATAAATAGTTTATATAATCGACATGTTCAATGTGCCTTCGAAAAATTAAAGCTTACTGCACTGAGTGATAATTCTTTAGAGATAGATGCGGATATTATCTTTACTACTTCTAAATAGTGTCTGTCCGGAAACTAGGTAAAACTGTCATTTCGACCGGAGGGAGAAATCTTTCTTTTCTAAGAATCAACAACTTACAGATTTCTCCCTTCGGTCGAAATGACAAAATGATGTGTTTCCGGCCAGACATTAAATTGATAATCAATGGTAAAAGTGTAATAAATTAAACTGGATATGTTGTAATAAAGATGAAACTACGAATTATTACCGGACACCTAAAAAACCGTATCATAAAGGTTAAAGATACAGGAGCGGGTTTCAGGCCGACAAAAGAAGTCGTCAGAGAAGCTGTAGCAGATTTAGTAAAGGAAAAGACCGAAGGTGCTTTGATAGCAGACCTGTGTGCAGGGAGCGGGGCCTTTGGATTTGAGATGCTGAGCAGGGGAGCGAAACAGGTTTGTTTTGTTGATAATAGCAGAGCCCGTTGTCAGAATATTATCGAACATGCACGCCTTTTTAATATTGAAGATCAATCACTGGTGTTTTGCAAAGATATACGGGGCTATTTACGAAGCTGCACAGATACATTTGATATTATTTACTATGATCCTCCATATAATAATTTAAAATTAGCAGAAACAATACCAAATATACTGCCATGTGTTTCAATAAAAGGTATATTAATTTTTGAACGGAGGAAAGTGAAATACTCGCAAGCTCTTTATAGAACAGATGATTTTAACATGGAGACCAGAAAGTACGGTGATACCGTATTAGATGTATTTTACCGTATTTGAAATAAAGATGTAAACAATAAACAAAGGGATGCATAATGCCAGTTGCGTTATATCCGGGAAGTTTTGATCCTATTACAAACGGCCACATCGATATTGCATTGAGGGCTTCGAATATCTTTTTGAAAGTTATAGTGGTAGTTGCTGATAATCCTCAGAAGAATTGCCTGTTTACAATAGACGAGCGCTTGGACATGGTACAGGAATCACTGAAGCAGATAAAAAACATTGAAGTTATAAGATTTAAAGGTTTAATTGCTGAATGTGTTGATAAATATGAGGCAAGTGTTATTATCCGGGGGTTGCGGGCCCTTTCGGATTTTGATTATGAATTTCAGATGGCTTTTACAAATAGAGAACTTAACAGCAGGGCAGACACGGTATTTTTAATGCCAAGTGTAGAATATACTTACCTGAGCTCAACTATGATCAGGCAGATAGCGCAGCTCGGCGGTGAAGTAAGAGGGCTACTTCCTGACTGCGTGCGTAAGAAACTGCTTGAAAAATACGAACAAAGTAAAAAGTAGGTATACATAAAAATATTTTATTTTATAATTTATATAAAAGAAACACAGGGGCTTAGCATGCTAAGCCCCTTATGCTGTGAGATTAAATTTAAATAAATATTATAAAACTTTAATGGTATAATTTTTAATATGAATCTTGGAAGTAGATATGGTCTGCCAAAAGGTATCCGTGCCCTTCTTATAATTAATGTCGGAATATATATACTGCAGGTACTTCCCCGCATTGGCATGTGGTGTTTTGTTTTAGGTGCGCTTAAACCATCATTGGTATTTCCAGGGGCTCAAATATGGCGTTTGTGTACCTATATGTTCCTTCATAATAGTATGAGTCCGTGGCATATCATCTTTAATATGCTCGCACTATGGATGTTTGGTGTTGAACTCGAACAAATGTGGGGGACTAAAAGATTTGTTTACTTTTATTTCCTTGGCGGCATAGGATCAGCCTTAGTTAGTCTATTAATGATAAAATTAGGTGATCCTTACATTATTGGCGCGTCCGGTGCAATTCTTGCAATCCTTACTGTATATGCATACCATTTCCCTGAGCGTCGCATACTCATATTCTTTCTTTTCCCTGTTCCTGTTCGTATAGCTGTTATTCTATTTGGTGCAATTTCCCTGTTAGGTGCGTGGCAAAGTACCGGTGGTATTGCTCACCTAACCCACTTAGGCGGGATTATTGTTGCAATATTATACCTTCGATACTATAATAAAGTAACGGCATGGGACACTCATCGACGTGCTGTAAAAGCTGAAAGAACCATGCGTCACTGTGCAGAGACGAAAATCCAGAAAGATCGGTACTTTGAAGAGGTCATTGACCCTATTCTGAAAAAGATATCTGAACAGGGGATGAGTTCACTGACAGATAAGGAGAAGAAGGAGCTGAAGCGGGTTTCTGATAAAGAGAGGGATCAATAGCTCAGTATTAAGGTTGCGACTTTACCATCCAAGGGATAAAAATTAAAGGGGTTTATGAGTCTAGCAGTAGAAAATTGTAATGATTTGGTAGATGCCATTTCTGATCCGGCCTGTTTTATTAAGGATGATCTGAGCGTTATATGTTGTAATGAGACATTCTTTAGCTTATCCGGCCTTGATCTTAACACACCCATTAAAAATTTTAAACTCGATGAATGTATATCGTTAAAGCACACGTGGTCCGATGATGAGATCTTTATTTACCCATTTAAAAAAAAGGATATTGGAATACGAAATAGTTTAATAATAAAAAATTCAACAAACAGCGTTCTTAATGTATCGGTACGGAGTGTCCCTTTTGTTGAAGATTCCGGAGAGGTTAAAGCTGCGTTTGTTGTTTTTAAAGAAAAGGTTGAAAAAATTGAGGCTGGCGGAGAAATAATTGAGCTTATTGAGCAACAGGAGGAAAGGCTAGAGAAACTCGATGGGGTTGACAATGGGGAGGCGCTCACCAATAGTAAACTTAAAAAACTGATTGTTGAAAAGAACAGGCAGCTAATTGAAGCCAACAGAACCCTGCAAAAGGTAAAGGAAGAGATAAATGAAGAGCTTGAGATGGCAAAGAGCGTACAGGACTCGCTTATGCCGAAAAAGCTGCCTGACTTTACGAATATTGATGTTTCCTCAATTTATATGCCTGCTGCAATGGTTGGCGGTGATTTTTATGATATCATTAATACGCAAACCAGGAAAATAGCCATACTCATTTTCGATGTGTCCGGACACGGGGTGCCTGCAGCTCTCATTGGTGCTACCGCTAAAATGCTCTTTGCTCATTATATTGAGACGATGGAATCGCCTGCAAAAATTTTTCATGAAGTAAATTCAAAGCTCTGTAGTTTCTTAAAAACAGAACATTATTTAACTGCTTTTTTAGGTATAATGGACCCTATTCAAAGTAGAATGGTCTATTCCAGAGCAGGTCATGTAAAGCCTGTTGTTTACCATGCTGCAAAGAAAGAGGTGTCTGCACTGGATGTGCGGGGATTTTTTATCGGGCACTCTGCTTTGGCAGATATTGCAGAATATAAAGAAGAAACGATTTTCTTCGATCCGGATGACAAGGTGATTTTTTACACGGATGGCCTGACCGAGGGGTGTAATAAAAATAACGAGCTTTATGGTAGAGAGAGATTAATTGAAAAGGTTAAGGATTGCGGCCATATGCCACCGAGTGATTTACTGAATGAAGTTCTTGAAGATCAGGTTAATTTCAGGGGAGGGGTCGAGCTCAGAGATGATTTTACCATGCTCTGTATCCAGATCAGGGATTCCGGATACCTCATGAGACAATCGGGATTTACGAAGGAGGATGCACCGAACACCATTATTATCTATGCGCCGCAGGAGATTGATGGCGTGTGTTCAAGCATTTTGAAAGCTATGGATCATTGCGGCTTTTCTGATAAGGAGATAAAGCGAATAAGGGTATGTATTGTTGAGACGCTTCTTAATAGTATGGTTCACGGAAATAAGAACAACTCGAATAGGAAGGTAATAATACTTTATAAGGTAACGCAGGAAAAGGTTGTACTAAGCATTATTGATGAAGGGGATGGATTCGATTATGATAATTTACCGAATCCTTTAGACCCTGAAAACCTGTTAAAAGAGAGTGGACGCGGTATATTTATCGTTAAAAATTACGTTGATGAAGTCCATTTTAATAAAAAAGGAAATAGAATTCTTGTTGTGAAGTACCATGGAGGTGATGATAAATAATGGAGATGAATGTTTCACAACCTGACCAAAATACGGCAATGATACAGATGATCGGGCAATTCTGGAAGAAGGAAGAATTAATCCTTTTTAAAAAACACATTAATGAGTTAGTTGACAAAGGGGTTAACAAGATAATCGTTGATTTGTTTCGCCTGTCTTTTATCAGCAGCCAGGGCCTTGGCCTGTTTGTGACCACTTTTTCTGAGTTGAAAGAGAAGGACTGTGAGTTGGTTTTAAATAGGCCAAAGGGATGCGTTAAAGAGATGATAGATCTTTCGGGATTTGATATGTTTATGAAGATTGACGAAACGAATGAGGAATCCTGAAGTTATTTAGCCTCTGTTAAAAACCGTCCATTAAAGTAACATCAGGCAAATAGTCCAGTTTTAATGCTCTAACTATGTGCTTATCAATGTCTTCTGAAAGATCAATTCGCAAGATATCACTCTGTGGTAAAATCTCGCCCTTTTCATTCGTTAAAATACTGACAGTAGGCTTAGCAAAGGATGAGGTATTAGCTTTAATGATTTTCCCAATCCTCTTATCATTCAGTTCCACCAGGCTTCCAA
>JAUXBV010000396.1 GCA_030619215.1 Fibrobacterota bacterium
CCTGCAGTTTCATCTAAACTCAAAATTAGTTCGTGCGCTAATTCAGCTCTCTCTTCAAGCGGTAAGGCAATTGCCTGGTTTTTTATTTTTTGAAGAACCGGGGTCATAATCTCCTCCTATTTAATCATTCTTACCTTTTTTGAAAATACAGATATAATTTATTAAGCATAATTTTTAAATTAAATTAAAAAAAATAATCTACTCTCTATTTCCTTCTCTCAGCAATCGCCTTTTTTATAGTATCGTTAAATTCCTCGACAGTATAGGGCTTTGAAACAACGCCGCAAAAGCCAAATTTTTCATAATTAGACATTATTGTATCGCTTGAGTAGCCGCTTGATACGATAGCTTTAACATTCGGATCGATTTCCAGCAATTTTTTAACAGCTTCCTTGCCGCCCATACCACCCGGTACGGTTAAATCCATTACCACAACATCAAAAGGCTTTTTTGATTCCATTTCTTTTGTATATTTTCTTATTGCTTCAGAGCCGTTTTTTGCATATTCAACTATATACCCTATACTTTTCAGGATCTGTCCTGCAGTAATCCTGACCACTTCCTCATCATCCATGATTAACACCTTGCCGGCTCCTCTCAGGTCGGCTTTCTTTTCAACTTCCTTTACCTCTCTTACCTTTTTACCGGAAGCGGGGAGATAGACATTCAGGGTTGTTCCAACACCCAGCCTGGACTTTGCAAAGATTAGCCCGTTATGCTTTCTGACAATCGAATAACATATTGTCAATCCGAGCCCGCTGCCGGTGTCCTTTGTCGTGTAATAGGGGTCGTATATTTTATCCAGCTCTTCGGGTCGTATACCCGCGCCTTCATCCTTCACGGAAATTTTGATATACTTGCCGGGTGCAAGTGGCAGATATGCTGTGGTATCCGCCGGAACATCTTCACTAATAGTAATATTTCCGGCACTGACCGTTATGGTACCGCCATCCGGCATTGCCTGCTCGGCATTAATGATAAGGTTGGTTATTACCTGGTCGATCTGTCCCCTGTCTATCTCAAGTGCCCAGAGTTCATCGGGCATGGAAAGGTCGCAATCAACATTGGAACCGCTCAGGGAAAAACCCACCGCTTCTTCAATAATTTCGCGTATAGACTGGCTCTCCTTGATCGGCGCTCCGCCTTTTGCAAAGGTAAGGAGCTGGCCGGTCAGCTTGTTAGCCCGAAAAGCAGCCTTCTCTGCGTCGGTTATCGTTTTATATGCAGCACTATCCTTCTGCATTTCCATTTTTGCCATGAACAGGTTGCTGGTGATCCCGGTGAGAATGTTATTGAAATCATGGGCTATGCCGCCGGCAAGTATTCCTATGGACTCGAGTTTTCTCGCTTTAAAGAGCTCTTTTTCCAGCTTTTCTTTTTCAGTAATATCGCGGATGACAAGGACGACACCTATAATATTCTGGTCATTGTCCCTGATCGGGGCACAGCTTTGCTCAATTATCCTTTCTGTCTCATTCTTTGCTACGAGGATAGCTTCGTCAATAGCATCCGTGACCCTTCCCGTTTCTATGACTTTCCTGATGATCAAATCACAATCTACCCGTTTATTGTGACTACCGACAATATTTAAAATCCCGCAGAGCGGCTTTCCAACCGCATCCTTCCGGTGCCAGCCGGTAAGCTTCTCTGCAACCTCGTTCATGAATACGATATTTCCTTCCGTATCAACTGAGATTACTGACTCGGCAATGGACTGCAAAGTAACGGATAGTCTTTCTTTTTCAGCGGCCAGCGCCTTTTCCATCTCTTTACGTTCCGTTATGTCCCTACCGACTGCCATCATTGCCTGCGGCCTGCCATCCTTGTCTTTAATAATTGCAGAGGAAACTTCAACGGGAAAGTAGTTACCCTTCATATCACGGAGTGTATATTCCATGAGCTTTTCCCCGCCTGTTTCAATAATCTTCTTCATTCTCCCCATTAGTTTTTCTTTATCTTTCGACGCAATAAAATCAAAGGCATTCTTGCCGATAAGGTCTTCCTTGCTCCGGCACCTATGCATCTCAACAGAGCCCTGGTTGACTAAAAATATCTTGCCGCTCATATCGTTAATTGTAATAGCATAGGGAGATGCTTCTATAAATGTGCGATGCAGCTCTTCACTCTCTCTCAAGGCATTTTCAATACGCTTGCGTTCTGTAATATCCCTTACCACACCGATAAGAAGCTTTGGATTTCCTTCCGAATCTTTTATTAAAGAAGTACTTAACTCTGCTATAAAAGAGGTTCCGTCATTTTTCAATAATTTATACTCAACATTTTTTATGCTTCCCGATTCAAAAACCTTTTTATAATTTTTTATTGCTCTTTTTCTATCGTGCAATGCAATTATATTTAAAGCGTTTTTTCCAATCAGATCCTCTTTCTTTTTACATCCATAAACTTTCAGTGTCTGCTGGTTGGCCATTATGATATTTCCATCCAGATCAGTAACAAGAATAGGATCAGGAGAAGTCTCAATAAGTTTTTTGTACTGCTCTTCACTATCTTTCAATGCTTTATCCACTCGTTTGCGTTCAGTTATATCTCTCGCTATAGTCATTATTGCATAGGGATTTCCCCCTGCATCCTTTATAACTGAAATATTTGCCTCGATAGAAAAGGGATTGCCGTCTTTTCTTAATACTTTATATTCAGATCTCTTAAAATCTCCTGATCTAATAATTGCTTTAACATCTTTAGCCGCTCTTTCTCTATCTTCCGGCGTGACTAAATCAAGGTTCTTTTTACCAATTAATTCATCACTTGTTTCACTACCATACATTTTAGCTGTTGCAGGGTTTACCATTATTAAATTGCCATTCAGGTCAACCATTACAATTGAATCCGGAGATGTCTCAATGAGTTTGCGGTATTGCTCTTCACTCTCTTTTAAAGCCTTTTCAACGCGTTTGCGACCACTGATATCCCTTACAATAGCCATAAATGCATTCGGATTTCCTTTGCTGTCCTTTATAATGGAAACGCTTACATCTGCCGGAAAAGATGTGCCGTCCTTTTTCAGGAGAGTGTATTCAACATTTTCAACCTGTCCCGTTCTTAAAGTCTCTTGTACGCCTTTTTTTGCTCTTTCTATCTCATTGGGCGCCAGTAATTTCATAATATCTTTTCCAAGAAGCTCCTCTTCGCTGCTATATCCCCGCATTCTGACCGCAGCATGATTCGCCATTGTTATTTTTCCATTCGTGTCATTTAATGTAATGGAATCCGGCGAAGTATCGATAAGTTTACGGTACTGTTCCTCGCTTTCCTTTAATAATCCCTCAATTTTTCTACGTTCTGTAATATCCCTGGCTATGGTCATAATAGCACGAGGATTACCATCTTTATCCTTTATTACCGACACATTTGATTCTAAATAAAAGAACGTGCCGTCTTTTTTAACACATTCATATTCCCCCCTGACCAGCCCTTTCGGTTCTCCGCTTATTAAAAATTCCTTTAAGTCTTTCTGCGCCCTGCTTCTCTCATGCGGCGCCAGCATTTTAAAAGCGCTTGTCCCTATCAAATCATCATTATTCTTATACCCATACATTTCAACGGTCACTTGATTCACCATCAGGAAATTGCCGTTAAGATCGATAATGGTAATGGAGTCCGGCGAGGTTTCAATAAGAGTTCGATACATTTCTTCACTTTCCTGAAGGGCTTCCTCGATCCTCTTACGCTCAGAGACATCCTCCAGGATGCCCTCAAAGTACTTAACACGGCCATCCGTATCATGCACAGCTATTCCGGTATCACTGGCTATAATGGGTGTTCCATCCTTCTTTTTCAGGTGAAGCTCCTCGTTTTTCACGAATTCATTATCAGATATCTTCTTGCTGAAACTCTTTCTGCGTAACGGGTCAACATAGATATCACAAACATTTAAATTCAAGAGCTCTTTCTTGCTGCCATAACCGAGGATTTTTACGAATGCGGGATTAACATCAAGAAACCGCCCCTTATCACCTGGTGTAACCTTGTATATTCCCACATTGGATTTCCTGAGCAATGTGCCATACTTTTCCCTGCTGTCTGCCAACACCTTACTTTTACCCTGTTTTCTTTTTCCTTTTTCTCCACTCATATCCTTAACTCCATAAAACTATTATTTTGTCAATACCATATAATAATACATTCTAACAGTGCCAGAAGTCAATTATATTTTTTAAATAAAATCAGAAGCTCCGGATCATTCACCTGTTAGACAAGTTATAATTTTTATTATTTATGAAAGTTTGCTAATTATTACTTAAATATAATGCATTGACTCTCCCAGCGTTGCC
>JAUXBV010000151.1 GCA_030619215.1 Fibrobacterota bacterium
AGAACGACATGGCTACGATCCGACTTATATGAGGGGGGAATTAATGCTGCGAAAGATCTCGGTATCGTGGAGAATGAATATACGGACAGCATAAAAACGCGTATAGAATTTATCAATCCTTCATCATCGTCTCTCGAAGTACAGATTACTGAAAGAGAAGAGAAGTCCCTAGCAAAACAGGATGAAATACAGAAATCCGAAGCAATAGGGGAGCAAAAGGAGGAAAAAGCAGAGGATACAAAGATTGAATCTCCTGCTGAGACTGTCGAGCAGGATGAGCAGGAAGAGAGCCCCAAGAAGCGCAAAAGGCGGAGGCGAAAGAAAAAATAGATACGGTATAATGCGGTGAGATTTAGAAAGAAGAAGTGCTTTTTGAAGAATATAAAGAGAAACGTGGTATTAAATAAGAAAATATAGCAATTATTTGGAAGAAAATACTATATTATTTTAAAGGAAAAATATAGAACCAATAAAGGACAAAGAGAAAAACGTAGAATAAAAATTATTTTGCTTTTTAATCTGCGATAAAAAGATGTAACATTTTTAATTAACTAAACGTTTTATTTGAAGGAAGGGGTAGAGTAATGCAACAACTGTTCAAATTTATCGTTGAAGGTTTTCAGTCTCCTGGTAGCGGTGTTATGTGGATCATCTTGTTACTTGGTTTCGCTATTATGGGCATAGTGATTGAGCGGGCTTGGTTTCTTTTCTTGAAGTGCGGTACAGGCAGTGGTTCCTTTATGTCCGGAATATCGAAGTACCTGAAAGCGGGTGACTATGAAAAAGCCCTCAAGTATTCATCGTCAATGACCACTCCTTTGGCTAAAAGTGTCACAGCTATTCTTAAGAGCCGTGGACAAAGCGCCAAACAGGTTCAAAAAGCTGTTGATGAGGTTTTCTTAACAGAAGGCCCGAAGGTTACACGGAATATTACTATTATCAACATAATGGCGAACCTATCAACAATGTTGGGACTTACCGGAACCATTTTTGGACTCATGATGGCATTTGATGCTATTGCCAATGTGCCTGCAGCACAGAGAGCACAGGCTCTTGCAACCGGTATATCAGTTGCTATGTCAACAACACTTTTTGGTCTTACCGTTGCCATACCAGCTCTTCTTTGTCAGGGTGTTCTTGCGACCAAGTCAGACAAAGTTATGGAAGAGATGGATGAGAAAAGCGCTAAATTGATTAATCTTGTAGAAGAATAAGAAAATCAATTGAGTTAGGAAAAAAAACAAAAATTGACATTACGAACAAAGGTAAGGTGCCATGTCTAGAGAATCGAAGAAAAAAAAGTGGGACGATCAGGAAATGGATTTTAAGACATTTATGAGTTTAATGGTTGTATTAATCCCTTTACTGCTGCTTTCTGCTGAGTTTGCAAAAATTGCGATCATTGATATAAAGCTTCCGGAAGGACGCGGCTCCCAGACTATGCAAAAAGTAAAAAAGCCCCCGAAACAGGATGATGAAAATAAGCTTCTACTCACGACTATTATTACCGATTCGGTTTTAACATTGGGAGCTAAAAACGGATTTTTGCCAAGTCTCTTCTATCAGGAATTTCATCGCTATATTGCAAAGGATGATCAGCATGACTTCACCGTAAAATACGACCCGTCAGCAGCGGAACTTCCGCGGCATCCAAAGACAGGCCGGCTAATGGAGATATATGAGCGGTATGACATATTTCTTTATTCGTGCGATGAAACATATACAGATATTCACAAATGCTTATATACAAAATTTGGTGAAATGATTACTGATGCTAACAGTATTGCCCGTACAAATGTAGGTGTAGGGGATACTGTTTATGCACTCACTAATCCAAGAAGGATGATCATTGTAACTGACCCGGCTGAAGAATTTGAGCTGAAACCATTATCCGTATATGATGAGTTGAAAAACCGCCTGATGAAAGTCAAAGAAAGGTTTAAAGACGCGGACGATGCGGATAATATTATTATTGCTGCTGAAAATCAGGTTATGTATGATAAGATTATTCAGATTATGGATGCAGCTAGATCAGCTGATTTTCCAAACATTTCCATAGCGAAACTGAGGGGGTAATATGGCAATAAAAGAGCGTGGTAGAATTAGAAAAAAGAGAATGAGTTATCATCTCAATATTACCTCAATGATGGATATGTTCACTATCATATTAGTGTTTCTTTTAAAGATGTATTCAGCCGAGGGGAGCGTGCTTACCAACGCTGATAATCTGATTTTGCCCAATTCCATCTCTAAGAAGAAACCCAAAGAGGTAAATTTACAGCTTGCTGTTACAACGGATATGATACTCGTTGATAACCAGCCGGTTGTCCCGACTGATGATGCGAGAAGAATTCCTCAGGAAGATCCTGATCCGAGTATTATAAAACTGGAAGAGAAATTAAGATCCTTTTATGCTCAGGAAGAAGAGATGGTAAAAATGGGAGCACTCAATCAGGTAATGGGAAAGGTTATTATTCAGGTAGATAAAAATATTGAGTTTGATGTCCTATTTAAAATTATGAATACCTGTGGTAAAGTCGGCTATAATAATATGAATTTCGCAGTAATGGAAAGGGAAAGCTAATGGTGAAATATAAAGTACTCATAAAAAAATGTGATGATTCCCAACGTGCTGCGTCAATTGCAGATGAAATTGCCAAATGGTCCGGCAGTGCAACCGATACCGTTCTCGCCGCTTTAACGAGTAAGGATGTATGTATTAAGAAGGAAGCTGCTGAGAGCGAGGCTTCAGAATTAAAGAGCAAATTTGAAGCGGTTGGCGCATCTGTTGAATTAGTGAAACTTGGCGATGTTGCTGCAGCAGCAGCAGTCACCGGTGCGGCAGGATATGATGAAGATGATGAAGAAGCGGGGAGAGTCCTTTCTGACGAAGAGTATGCTGAACAGCTCAGAAGTCGTGCGGATATTTTTATTATTGAAAAGGAGTCACGGCTTAGAAACATTGAGCTTGTTTGTATTCTCATTGCGTTTCTTTTCGGTGCATGGTTAAGCACTCGTGAGATTGTTGATGTTGCTACTGACTTTTTCGAAAAGATGCCTGAAGATCGTGTAGCCAAAATAGTAAAAGATTTACCTGAAACTCTGAAAAGGGAAGAAGATAAGAAGAAAGAGGAAGAGTTAAAGGTTGAAAGTGAGAAGAAGAAGTTAAAACCGACCAAGAAAAAAGGTGCTGGCGGAAGAACCGGCGGCGGTGGTGATCCGAGAGCCAGAGTTACGAAGAAAGGTGTATTGGGAATCATTTCCGGCCAGGTAAAGGGAAGATATGTAGCTTCTGCAGACATCTTTGGAAAGGGTGGTTTTGCTTCAGGTATTGACGCGATTTTGCAGGGTGTTGGTGGCTTAAAATCAGGCGGCAGTGGAGGCGTTGGCAGAAAAGGCGCAGCGGGTATCGGTTATGGAGCTGGATATGGAAGCGGCTTCGGCGGCGGCTCCGGTGGTGTGGACGACCTGCTCGGCAGCCTCATGGGCGGTGATGCCGGGGGCCTCGGTTTAAAGAAACGCGGATCGTTGAAAATTGCGGCACCGCAGTTTACTAAAGGTGGATCACTAACCGGTGGTAGAAGTAAAGCCAGTATCATGCGTGTGGTGATGCAGAACCTTGCTGCTCTCAGATACGCCTATAACAGAAGATTACGTGAGAAGCCCGGCCTCAAAGGCAGGATTACCGTAAAGTTTGCTATTGATGAATTTGGCAAGGTTATTTTTTGCCAGGTTGTAAGCTCTACGATGGGGGATTCGTCCCTGGAAAGAACAGTTGTAAGCAAAATAAAACGTTGGGTTTTTGAAAAGATAGATAAACCCGGTGATGTGACAGAGGTTATCTATCCATTTGTATTTTCACAGTAATTATAGTATAATAAATTGTTAAAAACAATTTAGCAATTATTTAGATAATAAAATAATTATACAATAACTGTGTTATTTAACGGAGGAAGCTTATGCGGAAAGTGCTGATCGCTGTATGTGTTGCGGGATTTTTCTTTGCATTATTCGGAACTGATTCAAGAGTGCTTACAATGGGGCGGTATGATGCCTTCTTTATGGATGATATTAGTATATTTCGAAATCCAGCAAATGTAAGTATTTATCCGAATATGCTGATGGGTTCATTAGGAATATACAAAGAGGATGATGAATTAGATGCAAAAGCAGGTTATAGCCCTTCTTCGGGCGATACTTTGTATTCTTATCCTCGGTATAATCGCGATCCTCAAAAGCCTTATTTTGGCGGAATACTCTCCTATTCTCTCAACCAGTCAGCTGATGCAGGCGATCAGTATCCAATGCTATCGGTAGGTATGATTCTTAACAGATATGATGAGATGCTCGATTATATTACTCCTGGCTCCAACAAATTTGTTGGTTTGGAAGATGAGGCAATATATTCACCGATTACTTATGAAAGTCCTGTTGGAAAGTTTGATTTTATTGTGGGAGTTGCTTTAAAGAATGGAGCTATGATCGGTGGAGGAGCATACGTTGCTTTTCAAAAAATAAAGATTGATGAAGATGTTGAAAAAGAGACGCGGCTTATTAGAGGAAATGGTGGTATTAACTGGCCTGTTGGAAAAACAATGGATTTAGAGGTCTCAGTTAATGGTGGTGTGTTGACAAAAGTCGGAAAAGATACTAATAATACTCTGGTTACCGTAGCTGATAATGATATTTTTGTTGCAAGTGACCTGAGATTGTTTTCTGCACTTTCTTCGCTAAATGGTGATTTTGTACCACACCTCGGTTTTAAGCTTATTAAATTTAACAGTGATGTAAACAGAATATTTTCATTTAATGCAGGATTTGCAGTAAATGTTAATATTGATAGGGGTTTCTTCTGGGCCGGTTGTGAGGGATTTTATGAGGATAACAGTGCGCAGAGGTCGGAAGGGTACAGTTCTGTTGATAAAATGGGTGGTCGTATCAGCTTTGGCCTTGAGAGAAATATTATCTGGGATTGGTTTGTATGGCGTATAGGCGGAACAAAAGTGCTCGGTTTCCAGAAGGTGGGTAAAGGATCAGAGGCCACTACCAAGTGGTTTGAAAATCCGGAAGCTGACGCGTCTGATGAGGACCATATTGCAACTGGATGGGGTTTGAATATCGAGAACAGATTCAAAGTTGATTGTGTTTTATCCGAGGATATTTTTTACACATTTACCAATCTTATAAGCGGAAATCATCACCATATTACAGCAAGAATAACGGCAACATACAGTTTTTGATTTTGTAAATTAGAAAACATTAATTATAAAGTATGCGGATGGTATTTTAAGTACCATCCGTTTTTTATTAAGGTTGAAGATGTCTAAACATACGCCCAGTTTCCGGCTTTTATCAACACTCCTGGTATTCCTGTTTGGAGGGGCCATTGTAGGGGAGACAGTTGCACTTTCGATGATTATCGGTGTTGTCGGATCGCAGGTCTTGGGTAAACTTTATTTGATTAATGGTTTATTTCTGTTTTTATTACCGCCGCTTTTTTTTAGTAATATTGATAGATTTAATAGGGCGAAGCTTCTTTCCGGTCAGTTGATTACAACAGCGTCGATTCTCATTGGCTATTTGTTATTATTGAGATTTGCACCTATTATGCCTGGAAGTTCCGCTTCCATCATACTTCATATCATATACCCAATATCATATCTATCAAAAACAGTTTTATTCCTGACATTCTGGACGTTGGCAAATGATATCAGCTATACAAGAGAAGCGAAGAAAGAGTTCCCCAAGATTGCAGCTTGGGGTTTTGCCGGCGGTTTAGCAGGGGCGGTGTTGTCAAGAGCTCTTCTGGAAATAACAGCACCGGATATGATAATCGGGATCTGGGCGTTAGCATTTATTGTCGCCTATTTTTTTGCTGACCGAATAGCTAAGCAGTATCATGTAAGGCTTTTACCGAAAGAGTTCATTCCAAAGCAGAATATAAAAAGAAGTGAGTTTTTCGAAGATATAAAGAGTGTATTATCTATTGAACTGGTAAGGTTTGTTTCATATCTCTATTTCCTCGTTTTTACAGCAATATTTTTAGTCGATTATTTATTCTGGAAAACATGCAGCTTATGGTTTGCAACATCAAAAGAATTGGCTTCATTTCAATTTAGTTTTTATATGGCACATAGTATTATTACTCTAACAGGCCTTTTATTTATTACACCCCATTTAGTTTTAAAGCTTGGCTTTATAAGACTTTTTTCATTTCTTCCATATACACTATTATTCGCTTCAATATCTGTTTTTGGTCTTGTCATTGGTGGTTTTAGTAATTTTACCCTATTGGTTGGATTCATAATTGTCCAGTCCTTCCGCTACATAATTTTTGAAAATGCATTCTCTCCAATATTTCAAATGCTGTTTGCTTCCGTATCTAAAGAGAAACGGGGGAGGGCGAAAACGTTTCTTGAAGGTGTGGTTAAACCTTCAGCTATTATTATCGCAGGTATCCTGCTTATCATCCTGCATAATTATTTTATTGCTATTCTAATAATAATATTTCTATTGTCAATAATAACATTATGTGTAGTATCCCATGTGAGAATTTCATATACCAAGGGGTTTGTACCGGATGTTCCACTTGAGTATGTAACTGATGATATAATAGAAGAAATTGGCAGCCACTATGACCAGAATATAATATCTCTCATTCAGGAATATTCCCGTTCCCGTGATAACGGTTTGCGCTCACTTGCGGTAAAAATACTTGCTCAGGTTGGGTCGAAACAGGCACTGAAAATAATGCTTGGCCTATACGAAAGGGAGGGTCAAGAGGGTATTAAGAGAGAGGTCGCGCGATCATTGAAAAATTTTTATTGGCCGGAAGCGGAGAGCTTTATTGAGTCTCTTCTTAAAGAAAAGGATTACCGTATCCGAAGCAATGCGATTTATTCATTGAATAACATGAATTGCCATTGGAAATGGAAACTTAAAGGTTTTATTAAGCCATTGCTTTTTGAAAACAATCTTCACGTTCAGATAGAGGCAGCCCATTTCTTATGGCAGGGGTATGAAAAATCTGAAAAGGAAAACGTCCTCGCCTTTTTGAATTTCCTCATGGAATCTATAAATGTAAAGAAACGGTCCGCCGGGCTTTACTTGACTAATCTGATAAAGCCGGAGAATTGGGAGAATGTCCTCATAAACAACCTGCCATCCGCTTCAATGAATATTTTTGTCAAGAGCATTACTACTCTTTTAACCTTCGGATCAGGAGATTCAAAACGGGAAGCATTAAAAATCACTGAAAACCTTTCCCGGACACATATAGAAATTACAGGAGATATAATTCAAAAAGTAGGCAGGCCATTGATCGGTACTGCATTTTCTTTTTTAAAGCAGGCGACAAACCCACAGATGATTTTTGAAGTGGTTCATGCTTTGCGAATTCTTAGAGATGATATAGACGGGTATAAGGTGATATCAAAATATAAAAAAGATAAAGAGGCAGAAAAGACCTTATATGACTGGATTCAAA
>JAUXBV010000092.1 GCA_030619215.1 Fibrobacterota bacterium
AAAAGGATAAAAAAACCGTTTGACGATCTTAAAATCGCCACGCATTATGGCTGTAATCTAATCAGGCCCGATAGCATAGGAAGGCCGGTAGATTCTGAGAATCCGCAAAAAATGGAGGAAATCCTCCAAGCCCTGGGAGTAAAAACCGGGGAGTATGCTGAGAAGCTTGACTGCTGCGGGGGACCATTACTGGTTAATCTTCCTGAGACCTCATTAGCAAAAACCGGACAGAAACTCCAGGCGATTTTTGAACAGGGCTTTGACGGAATGGCCCTTGCCTGCCCGTGGTGCCATAAAATGTTTGACTCCAAGCAAAAAAAAGCCTGCGAAACGGTAGGATCAAAGGCAAGGGTCCCCGTCTTTTATATCACACAGCTCTTAGGAATGGCAATGGGAATAGATGAAAAGAAATTAGGGCTTGAGCTTAACCTCAGTCCGGTTGACAGCCTCAGAAAGAAGGAGGTTGTGGAATGAGTCGGGTTGGCGTATTCATATGCCATTGCGGAGTTAATATTGCCTCTGTAGTTAATGTGGAAGGGCTGACCGAGTTCGCATCAGGACTTGACGGTGTCATAATAGCAAAGGATTACAAATATATGTGCTCCGACGTAGGTGCACAGCTTATAAAGGATACGATAAAGGAATACAATCTTGACGGAGTGGTCATAGCCTCCTGCTCCCCAAGAATGCACGAACACACCTTCAGGGTCGTTGCCGAAGATGGCGGGATCAACCCGTTCAGAGTCGAGATAGTAAACATCAGGGAGCAATGCTCGTGGGCGCATGATGATCGTGACAAGGCCACAAAGAAGGCCAAACTACTCGTTAATGCGGCAGTTGCCAAGGCGCTACTGCTCGAGCCTCTCGAAAAATCAAAGACCCCGGTGGTACACAACGCTCTTGTGATCGGAGGAGGAATCGCCGGAATACAGGCATCTCTCGACCTCGCTGATGACGGCTTCAAGGTTTACCTTGTTGAGAAGGAGCCTTCCATTGGCGGGAGAATGTCACAACTCGACAAGACATTCCCTACACTGGATTGCTCATCATGCATACTGACGCCCAAGATGATGGAGGTGGGAAACCACCGCAATATCGAGCTGATGACCTACTGTGAGATTGTCTCTGTGGAAGGCAGCATCGGGAATTATAAGGTAAAGGTCAGAAAGAAGCCGAGATACGTTGATGTAGAAAAGTGCACAGGCTGCACTGATTGCGTCAATGCGTGCAGGATGAAGGGAAAAGTCCCTGATGAATTCAACATGAAGCTCGGAAACAGAAGCGCCATTTATATGCCCTTTCCTCAGGCTATACCGCTCAAATGCACAATAGATCCCAACAGTTGCATCTATCTGCGGACGGGAAAGTGCGGCAAAGGCCCACTCTGTGTCGAGGCATGTGAAGCCGGGGCCATTGATTTCAAACAGAAAGAAGAGATTGTTGATATAAACGTCGGCTCTATAGTTGTCGCCACAGGATATGACCTTCTTGATCCCTCTTCTTTATACGAATATGGATACAGCCGGTCAAAGGATGTTATAACAACATTGGAGCTTGAGAGGTTAATAAGTCCTTCCGGCCCGACCGGCGGGGAGATATTACTGCCTTCAAGCGGTGAGAAACCTGAATCGGTAACTTTTATTCTCTGTGTCGGCTCAAGGGATGAGACCCAGTGCAGCTGGTGCTGCCGGGTAGGCTGCATGAGCGCTCTTAAACACATTCACCTCCTGAGAGAGCACTTGGGTACCGGTGTTGAAATCAACCTGTTTTACACTGATATCAGATCCTTTGGTAAGGGCTATGAGGAGTTCTACCGCAGCACCAGGGCAAAGGAGGTAAATTTTTTCAGGGGCCGTCCCTCGGAAGTCAGGTGCGTAAGCGACGGACTGAAGATCGATATCTTCGATACTATCACGGGCAAACTTTTTGAGATAAAAACCGGCATGGTCGTACTTGTACCTGCATTAGTCCCGAGAGCGGATTCCGAAGAATTCGCAAGGATTATGAATCTCACAAGAAGCAGGGACGGTTTTTTCCTTGAGGCTCATCCCAAGCTGCGGCCAGTTGACACCTGTGTCAACGGTATATTCATTGCAGGATGCTGCCAGGGGCCAAAGGATATAGCGGATACCGTATCGCAGGCAAGCGGCGCCGCATCAAAGGCTGCGGCAATACTTTCAAAAGACGAGCTGGAAAACGATCCTATGATCGCGTGGGTAGACCCTGTTATATGCGTTGGATGCGGTATATGCGTCGAAGTCTGTCCATATTCGGCAAGGATACTCAACGAGGTCACGAGGATAGCTGAAGTCGACGAGGCTCTCTGTACCGGTTGCGGCGCCTGCGTATCCGCGTGCCCAAGCAATGCTTCCGTACACAAAAGTTTCACGAAACAACAAATCATTCAAATGGTTGACAGTATTATTTGACGCGGTTATTATGAAAAACAAAACAATAAATCCTATTGTCAATAAATACGGCTCGGTTCTTATTGTCGGCGGGGGCATATCCGGCATACAGTCCGCTCTTGACCTCGCAGATTCCGGTTTTAAGGTTTACATAGTTGAGAACAAGCCGAGCATTGGCGGCGTAATGCCGCAGTTAGACAAAACATTTCCGACCAATGACTGTGCAATGTGTATACTGGCGCCTAAACTGGTTGATGCGGGCCGTCACCCCAATATCGAACTCCTTACCTATTCCGAGCTGTTGGAATGTTCCGGTGAAGAGGGGGATTTTAAGGTTACAATTAAAAAGAATGCCCGCTCAATTGACACATCAAAATGCACCGGGTGCGGCACGTGCCAGGAAAACTGCCTGGTAAGATATATTCCGAGAAAACCCGAACCCCGGAAAAAAGTTGAGTTGGACGGGCAAGTGCTTGACAAAGTAAAAACAATCCTTGAAAAACACAAGGATACGCAGGGTTCTCTTTTGCCAATATTACAAGACATACATTGCGAATATAACCACCTGCCGGAGGAAACACTTGAGTATATATCCGGGGAACTGAATATCCCGTTAAGCCGTATCTATGAGATAGCTACCTTTTTTTCCTCTTTCACCTTAGTGCCCCGTGGGAAATATACCATCAAAGTCTGCCTTGGCAGTGCGTGCTATGTCAGGGGCGCGCCAAGGGTGTTGAATGAATTAGAACGCCGGCTTGAAATTAAGCCCGGACAGACTACGGAAGATATGATGTTCACCCTGGAATGCGTGAATTGTGTGGGTGCGTGTGCTATCGGGCCTACCATTATGGTTAACGACATTTTCTACGGAGATATGACTCCGCAAAAAACGGGTGAATTAATTACTGAATTGAGGTCTGCAAAATGAAACGGTTGGCTGATGCTAATGCACTGAGTGCGTTAAGAGAGACACTTCAAAAAGAGGCGAAAACAGGCAAGCCGTTGATCATCGTTTCCGGCGGAACATGCGGTTTCGCTCAAGGTGCTAAAGCAGTCGTTGATGAATTTAATTTACAGCTTAACAAGGGTAAATTACTTGACAAGGTAGATATGCGGGTAACGGGATGCCATGGTTTTTGTGGAATTGAGCCTATTGTTATCGTACAACCTTCGAAAAAATCTCAAATAACATATTGCAGGGTTGCTCCAAAAGACATTACGGAAATTCTTACTAATACCGTAAAAAACGGAACTGTAATCGAAAGGCTGCTATACGAGGATTCAGAAACCGGAGAGAGAATTACTTATGAGAATGATATCCCTTTCTATAAATACCAGACCAGGATAATAACCGGTGATAATAAGGAGATTAACCCGGTTGATATCGAAACATATATAAGGATCGGCGGCTACAGCGCCCTACCATCGGTATTATCTGAAATAAAACCTGATGAGGTAATTGACATAATAAAAAGCTCGGGCCTCAGGGGCCGGGGCGGTGCCGGATTCCCGACCGGCAGGAAATGGGAATTATGCAGAAGTCAGAAGGAAAAGGTCAAATATGTAATATGCAACGCTGACGAGGGAGATCCCGGCGCGTATATGGACAGGAGTATCCTTGAAAGTAACCCCCATTCCGTATTAGAGGGTATGATAATCGGCGCATACGCTATAGGCGCGAATGAAGGTAAAATCTATTTAAGAGTGGAATATCCCCTGGCAGTTAAGCATATGGAAATTGCAATAGCCCAGGCCGGGGAACTGGGGTTACTCGGTGAAAATATACTGGGTTCAGGTTTCAATTTTGATATTGACATAATAAAAGGCGCCGGAGCCTTTGTATGCGGAGAGGAGACCGCCCTTATCGCCTCTATAGAAGGGAAAAGAGGAGTCCCGCGGCCAAAGCCCCCATATCCTGCACAGGAAGGACTCTGGGGCAAGCCGACAAATATAAACAATGTCGAGACCTGGGCAAACGTTCCAAAAATAATCAACAAAGGCGCTGAGTGGTTTTTTAGTATCGGCACTGAAACAAGTAAAGGCACCAAGATATTCTCCCTGGTCGGCAAAGTACAAAACACGGGTCTGGTAGAAGTTCCAATGGGAATGACCCTCGGTGAAATCGTTAATAAAATAGGCGGAGGCATAAAGGGCGGGAAAAAGTTCAAAGCGATACAGATCGGCGGCCCCTCCGGCGGTTGTGTGCCCCAAAAGCATCTTGACAAACCGGTTGATTTCGACCAGTTAACGAAAATAGGCTCTATGATGGGCTCCGGCGGTATGATTGTACTTGACGAGGACACGTGCATGGTCGATTTTGCCAGATACTTCCTTAATTTCCTGAAAGATGAATCCTGCGGCAAGTGCACATCGTGCCGTGAAGGATTGACCCAGATGCACGGCATACTGACAGACATCACTGAAGACAAGGCGACGGAAGCGGATATCGACATTCTTTATGACCTTGCAAAGTATGTTAAGGTTGCATCTCTTTGTCAACTGGGTAAAACATCCCCTAACCCGGCCCTGACCACATTGTCCTATTTCAAAGACGAATATATCGCCCATATCAGGGATAAGAGATGCCCGGCTGGGGTATGTTTGAAATTTTTTCATTATGAGATAGACCCGAATATTTGTAAAGGCTGCGGCATTTGCCTTGACAAATGTCCAACAGACGCAATAAAAGGAGAAAAGAAGAAAGCTCATACTATCGATCTTGATAAATGTATAAAATGCGGCAACTGTTACGAAAGCTGTAAATTCGAGGCTATTATAAAGGTTTGTGAAAGTAAACAATGACAAAACAGGCAGGAACATGATAAATATTAGTGTAGACGGAAAACAGATAAAGGCCGAAAAGGGCGAGCTGTTACTGGATGTATTGCAAAGGGAAGGCTTCAGGGTGCCTTCTTTGTGTCATCACAAAGCAGTGCAGCCATACGCTTCATGCAGGCTGTGCCTTGTTGAGGTTACAAACCGTGATATAACCTCTATTACAACTTCATGCAATTACAAAATAGAGAATGAGATAGAAGTTATTACAGGCTCCAAAGAGGTGAAGGACGCTCAGCGGATGACAATGGAGCTTCTGCTTGCCCGCTGCCCTGACTCCGTTGAACTCAAAGCTTATGCTGAAGAAATGGGCGTTGAAAAAACCAGGTTCAAAACCAGAACATCAGAGGAGACAAACTGTATATTGTGCGGCCTTTGTGTAAGGGTATGCCAGGAAGTCATGAATATAGGAGCTATCGGTTTTGCAAACAGGGGCACCGGAAGCAAAATCTCCCTGCCTTTTGAAAAGTATTCCGAAATTTGCCACTCTTGCGGGGCATGTGAGTTTGTATGCCCTACCAAATGCATAGAGGTGGAAAAAATATGCGGATTTAAACCTCAAAGAATCGAATCGGAATTTGACGCAGGGCTTACATCACGCGGATCAATTTATATACCATTTCCGCAGGCAGTGCCCAACCATCCTGTTATTGACAAAGAGAGATGCATGTATTACCTGGCAGGCAGCTGCAAAGCCTGTGAGAAATTCTGTTCTGCAGATGCTATCCTGTACGACCAAAAAGATGAGATACTAACAAAGAATGTGGGCTCCATTATACTCTCGCCCGGCTTTGATACCTATAAAGCGCCGGAAGGTGACAGTTACGGGTATCGCATATATCCCAATGTATTGACAAGTATAGAGTTCGAGCGTATGCTCTCGGCATCCGGGCCAACCAAAGGACATATTAAAAGAATTTCAGACGGCAGGGTACCGGAAAAGATAGCATGGTTGCAGTGCGTAGGCTCAAGGGATGAGAGCTGCGATCATACTTACTGCTCCTCAGTCTGCTGTATGTATGCGGTAAAGGAAGCAATTATCACAAAAGAACACCAGCCCGGTGTTGAGACCCATATCTATTTCATGGACATGCGCTCATTCGGAAAAGATTTTGACAAATACTACGAACGTGGGAAAAATGAGTACGGGGTTGTTTACCGCAGGTGCCGTATTCCCCAAATAACGCAAAACAGGGAGACAAAAGATCTTCTTATCAACTATATAGATGATGACAATAAGATTAAGGAAGAGCCATACAATATGGTCGTTCTGTCGGTAGGATTGCAGCCTTGCAATGCGCTCGGCGATCTCGGCAAAATCCTTGAAGTCAACCTGAATCAATATGGTTTTATTCAAACCGATCCATATTTTCAGACACACACATCCAAAAAAGGTGTTTATGTATCGGGTTCCGCAACAGAGCCAAAGGACATCCCGGAGAGCGTAACCCAGGCCTCAGCCGCAGCAGCGGATGCGGTAAAGTTTATATCGGATGTAAGGGGAACGGAAATAACGGAAAAAGAGTATCCGGCAGAAAGGGATATCAGTAACGAGCTTCCGAGAATTGGTGTGATAATCTGTCATTGCGGTATCAACATAGCCGGCGTAATAGATGTTGAAAAAGTGGTTGAGGCCGCAAAGACGCTGCCTTATGTAGAGTATGCCGCTGACAGCCTTTATACATGCTCGCAGGACTCTCTGGAAAATATTAAAAGTAAAATAAAGGAGTTTGGGTTAAACAGAATCATGGTGGCCTCCTGCACACCCAGAACGCATGAGACGCTCTTTCAGGAAACCCTGAGGGAGGCCGGCCTGAATCCCCACCTTTTTGATATGGTTAACATAAGGGATCAAAATTCATGGGTACACAGGGACTATCCGGAGCGTGCGACAAAAAAAGCTATTGACTTAGTAAAAATGGGCGTTGCTAAAGCTGCGGAACTTAAGCCTGTATTACACCATAAAGTCTCGGTCAATAAAAGCGCACTCGTTATAGGCGGAGGCATTGCCGGAATGAATTCCGCGCTGTCAATTGCGGATCAGGGCTTTAAAGTCCATCTTATTGAGAAAGAAAACGAGCTGGGCGGAAATATAAGGGAGATATTCCTGGGAATCGGTGAAGAGGATCCCCAAACGCTGCTGAAGGATACAATCAAAAAAGTAATGCACCATCCTATGATAGATGTTCATACGTCAACGATGCTGGAGGATATTTCAGGTTATGTCGGCAATTTTAAAAGCAGCTTGAAAAACAGTGAAAAATCGGAAACAATCCAGCATGGAGTGGTGGTTGTTGCAACCGGAGCCGAACCCTATGAGCCGACTGAGTTTGAGTATGGTAAAAGTCCCGATATAATAAAGCAAAGAGAGCTGGAAAAAAACCTCGCCGAATGCAAGAAATATATCTCCGAATTGAAAGAGGTCGTCATGATACAGTGCGTCGGCTCCAGAAACGATGAGCATCCGTACTGCTCCAGGGTCTGCTGTTCAAACGCCATTAATAATGCGCTGAAGCTTAAGAAAATAAACCCGGGCGTATCGGTATACATACTTTACAGGGATATAAGAACGTATGGTTTCAGGGAGGACAAGCTATACCGCGAAGCAAGAAAGCTTGGCGTATTATTCATAAGATACGAAAAGGAGCGGGAGCCGGAAGTTACAATAGAGAATGGAGAAATATCAGTGCGGGTACTTGAAAGAGTGCTGGGTGAGGAGATACTATTCCATCCTGACAAGCTTGTTTTGAGCACGGGTATCGTTCCTATTGATAATACAACACTTGCACAGCAGCTTAAAGTGCCGTTAAACGCTGAAAAGTTCTATATAGAGGCGCACATGAAACTTCGACCGGTTGATTTCTCTGTAGACGGCATATTCCTCTGCGGGTTAGCCCACTCTCCCAGGTTTATTGAGGAATCCATACTACAGGCCAAGGCTGCCGGGTCACGGGCGGCAACAATACTTTCAAAAAAACACCTGGAGACCAGGGGAAATATTGCATATGTTACTTCAAGAAACTGTGCGGGATGCCAACTTTGTGTTCAGGTTTGTCCTTATGAGGCTATAGATTTTGACGATGAAAAAAAGATTGTTGTTGTTAATGATATACTCTGCCAGGGCTGCGGTGCCTGCTCGGCTATCTGCCCAAGCGGAACATCACAGCAGAATTCGTTCACAAAGAAACAGGTTATATCAATGATAGACGTTTGTTTGACATAAAAGATATGGAGGAATACAATGGAAGAATTCGAGCCTAAAATTGTCGGTTTCCTCTGCAACTGGTGCACCTATGCAGGGGCTGACCTTGCCGGAACAAGCAGAATACAGTACCCGCCAAACATCCGGGTAATCAGGCTCATGTGTTCAGGTTCAGTGGATTCCATCTACATAATGAAGGCTATCCTTGAAGGCGCCGACGCCGTTTTAATAGGCGGATGTCATCCGGGAGACTGTCACTACCTCAACGGTAACTATAAGGCAAGGAGGAAAATTGTGCTGGTTAAAAACATTCTTGAAACCTTAGGTATGGAGAAGGAGAGAATCTGGATACGATGGATCTCAGCTTCCGAGGGACAGAAATTTGCCGACACGGTGAGAGAGATTGTTGAGGAGACGAAGAAACTCGGGCCAAACCCTGTAGCCCAAAGATGGAATATCTGAAGGAGGTTAAAGAAGATGAGCAACAAAATATTGGAGGTTAAGGAAGGGGATGTGACTTCTGCGGTAAACAGTTTCCTGAAGGGGCTTTTGGAATCCGGATCGGTAGACGCAATACTTGCACCGCAGGTT
>JAUXBV010000555.1 GCA_030619215.1 Fibrobacterota bacterium
AAGGATTCAAGCCCTCATATCCGGTGACCAGTTTTCGAAAGAGGAAGAATTACAAAAAAAGAAAAAATACCAGGTTCCGGTTAGAATAATTCTGAATTTGCTGCGCTTTGCACTTGGAAAAGAATTTGTTAATCCACAGGAAGAAAATAAAATCATCAAAGTTCTTGAAATTGGGTATTTCTGGGAACGTAACCGCAAATATACGGAAGCAATTAAAATTTATAGCGATGTACTTGAAATGCCTGATTTGAATCGTGATGTCCGGTCGGCTGTTTTAATACACAAGGCATTCTGCCATTCCATGATGAGCGAATATAAAAAGTCAAAAGAAATATACGAACGTGTCATTAATATGTTTCCCAATACTGAGGCAGGTATCCTGTCATGGAAATTACTTGACTTTCTGGAGAAGATGGAGATCAAGCGGGAAAAGGTACGCAGGACGGACCTGACACATTTTGATAAAGGAAAACAGTATTATCTGGTGATGGACTACAGAAATTCAATCAAGTATTTCTCAAAATTCCTGCAGAGTAACAAAAAAGGCAAACAAATTGCAGAGGCAAGGTTTTTTAAGGGCCGCTCACATGAGGAGCTTGGCGAAACAGAGGAAGCGGTTGATGAGTATCGACATACTATAAAGATTGATCGAACAAAAAGGTGGGCGAGAGAAGCCAACCGGCGTATGCTTATGCTGGGTGAATTCTATGATTATAAAAGGAAAATGGCTGACGAGGCTAAGAAACAACTTGCGAATTATCAGGATGGCAATTTTTTAAACAGGGTGAATAAGTTCAAGGAATTATGGACAGCAAGTTCAATTAAAGAGGAGTTGCTAAAAAGCGGAGAAAAAGGGAAAGCGATAAAAGAGGTCGTGGACAGGGATATAATGAAGTTGATAGATAGTATAGGCCAGCTTGACCTCACAGGTGAAGAAGCGCGTAAAAAAGCCCTTGAGAAAGAGATAGAGAAAATAATTAAAAGTGGCGTCAGTTCGAAAGCTGATATACGGGAGTTTAGACGTAAAAAAGCTTTAACGAGTAATCCGTTCAGGCGCCCCAGTTTTATCAAAAAAACGATTGACGGAAATGTAAATCAATTGCGGTATATTTATAATAAGCGATTGCGAAAAGGAGACAAACTGTCCGGGAAAATGATTATAGAAATGGATATAAAACCCGGAGGTAATATTTCATCAGCCGGAATTGTCAATTCAAACATGGGGGACATAGGATTTGAAAAGGAAATATTGGCAAAGGTTGAAAAATGGAAATTCAGGCCTGTACCGGACAGCCTTGGAACAATGAGAATAAAATATCCTTTCGAGTTTTACGAAGAGAAATAATTTATTTAATATTTTTTTAGGAGCATAATTCTATTATCTGCTCCGCTCTTTTTTCCCAGGTGTGTTTCTTAAGAATTATTCTGCGGTTTTTCTCTATTCTTTCCCCGATACCTTCACGGTCAAAGTCAAGCTCTGAAAGGATAAGTTGAATTTTTTCCACGGCCTTTTCCCTGTTTTTAAATGCATAGAAATGGCAGTCGCCGATAGTCTCATGGAGTAAAGGGACGTCTTCCGTAAGAAGTATGGCGCCGATAGAGAGAATATCATAGACACGTGGACTGAGCTGGATATCAGAAAGGTCACCAGCAGGTTCCTTTAAGGACAGGTTTAATGCAATAGAGGCCGTACTCATTATTTGTGCCGCCTGCTGAGAATCGACCCATTTATCGGTTACAATGGAATCCAAAAGCGGCCCCTTATAGGCATCCCATCCTTCACCCGCAATAGCGAGTGAGATATTTTTTGATAACAGGAATTCAAGGAGTTCTGCGCGGTAGGAGGAGGGGATGCCGACAAATGCGACATCAGCTTTTTTGATTTTATCAGCATTCTGTTGTGTAAACTTGATACTCTCCTCGGAAGCTGCGGCAGGGAGATAGGAATAGTTACAATTGCTTTTCGCACAAGTTTCTTGTATCGGCCCCTTCTGGACAGCAAGAAACCAGGTGTAACCGGGTATGATCACCTCCCAATAGGTTGCTCTTTGGTAGTCTTCAATAAACCAGTGTATTGTTGTAATATTCTGTTTTTTTAAAAGATTGAGGGTGAAAAGGGTAACCGGGCATAAAGCAGGTACAAGAAGATGGGTTATTTCATATTGAAAGCATTGAACGATGAGAGAGTGGTTGAGCAAATCAACAACCATATTGTCATCCGGCTTTTTAAGCATTGTGTTAAATGCTGAGATATACTTCTTACAGTCAAAAAAATGCAAAGTGCTCGCAGAGTAAAAAGAGTTCGCGGGAATATTTTTTTTAAAAGCATTTAGAAGACTGGTAGCGGCCTGCCTGGCGCCGCCTTCAGGAGGAAGCAATAGGAACCAATTGGCCATTCGTTATTCCATAGTCTCTTTTGAAGGGAGAGAATCGACTCCATTTCCGGTCATGCCTTTCATAGAAGCAATGCGCAAAGCCAGTTCAGCAGAAGAAAACGGGTCGTTTCCCCGGGCTATACTATGAAGAAATCCACCATTAAAAGCGCTTCCGATAAGCCCATGATATTTAACCGGTTTTGATAGATCGGGAGCTGAGAATTCTTCGATTTTACCGTCGTATCCGACCATACAGCCGTTTTTACCGTTTTTAACCGCTACTATGGAAACGCCCCTGTCCCATAAGAAGCCAATAACGTCAAGCGGCCTTTCGTATCCAAAGAGAGCTTTAGTCTCATCAGGTGCTGACGGTAGAATGACGTCGAGCAGGGGCAATACTCCCCAGAGGCTCTCTTTTGCATCATCAAGCGACCACCGCTGCAATCTGAGATTCGGGTCATAAGCTACCATAACATCATGTATGTGGGCCATGTGAAATGCTTTAAAAACAGTATGCCTTGCAGCTTTTGAGACTGACTGCAGCTCGCTTGAGGCATAAACAATCTTACTGCTCTGAATTAACTCGTCATAGATCATTGAGGGTGCGATATTATTTGCTGCGCTTCCCGTTCTGTGAAACAGGTACTCACGGTCCTCAGGAGTGCGGGAACTGATGAAATAGAGGCC
>JAUXBV010000228.1 GCA_030619215.1 Fibrobacterota bacterium
ATTGCGAGGAAGAACCGCCAGAGGGTATCGGTATATAAGATAAATGTAGAAAAAAATCCCGACATTGCGAGTGCACTGCAGGTCACCGGCCTGCCCTTTGTCCTCTTTGTTAAGAATAAGCAGGCGGTATATGCCCTTACCGGCGTCCTGCCGAAAGAAACGTATGTAAGAGCGATAAATACCTTTTCAGATGTAGTTTCCAGCAAACCCGCATATACCCCTGACGGAAAAATTAAAGAGGGCGTCAGGGTAATAACGCTTACTACCGCAACTTCGCCGGGAAACATCTATGTTTACAGGGGTGAAAAAGTCAGGCTGGTTATTGAAAAGGTTACTTTTCCCTACTCCGTTCACATTCCGGAATATGAGATATCACAAAAAGCTGATATTGGTAAAGACCTGGCTGTAACGTTTAAAGCAAAAAATATCGGGGTATTCCCTATTTTCTGCAACGGGAAATGCCCGAGCGGTGACGGTATGCGATATGGGCAGATAATAGTAATGCAATACAAATCCGAAGGTAAGGCTCAGTATAAAGAAATAAACTCGGATGAAGCCGCAAAGCTTATTAAGAATTCAAAACCATTAATACTTGACGTAAGAACACCTAATGAATATCACAGGGGATACATCAGAAATTCAAAGCTTATCCCTGTACAACAGCTTGAAGGCCGGATATCTGAGATTAAGGAATATAAGGACAAGCCTGTTTTTATTTATTGCAGGTCAGGCAACCGAAGCACTGTTGCTTCGGAAATCCTTATAAAGCATGGCTTTAAAGAGCTTTATAATCTTAAAGGCGGTATTAAAGATTGGAAAAGGTCAGGTAAAAGTGTTGTTAAATAATACATTCTTTTAATCTATTAAAACCGAGTTTCAATAGTAAATAATATTTAATAACGAAAGCTTAAACTATGTTCCCTTTACGCGACGATAATCCGACGTTTCACACCTCAATTGTTACTTACGGTATTATTATTGTAAACGTATTATCATGGGCACTTTTGCAGGGTTGGGGATTCAATCCGGGACTTGCAAAGTCTATCTGCCAGTTCGGGTTAATCCCGGGCGAGCTGTTTGGCTTTGTTGAATCCGGAACTGAAATTCCAATAGCAAGGGGTTTAGCCTGCGTTTTTGACGGTAATCCAAACTGGACAACCGTAGTAACCTCAATGTTCATGCACGGCGGCTGGTTCCATTTAATCGGAAACATGTGGTTTCTTGCCATATTCGGGGACAATGTAGAGGATGTCATGGGCTCCTTCAGGTTTCTCATTTTCTACCTTCTCTGCGGGCTGTCCGCAGCAATGGTTCAAATGATCATCAATCCTGCAAGTGCAATTCCTATGGTTGGAGCGTCCGGAGCTATTGGCGGTGTCATGGGTGCCTATGCTATATTATTTCCAAAAGCCCCGGTTCATATGCTTGTCTTCTTCGGCTTTTTCTTCTTTCGAATTGTGGTCCCGGCCTATTTCATGCTAGGATACTGGTTTGTATTGCAGTTGATCGGAGTTGCCTTCGGCAGCGGTATTGGCGGCGTTGCATTCTGGGCGCATATCGGAGGGTTTTTAGCGGGCATTTTCTTTCTGAAAGTATTCTGCAACCGGCAGAGAATTAGAGAATGCAGAAACAAAAGGGGAAAAATAAATAAATTTGTAAGCCGGTATATGACAGGTAAATAAACACAAAGGTAATATATAAAATGAATAAGTAAACTATGAGTCCACTCTAAAAAAATGAAGTGATGCTTTAATTTTATGTTAGCTTATAGAATTAATAAAAACCTTATTTTTGTCCCTAAACCCTTAGTCGAATAAGGTAATAAGGTAAGAAAGAGGTGGGATTGTCCTTTGTCTACTAAGGTCTATGATTATAAAATAAGGTATAAGAACGCAGTGCCGGTAATTTTAACGGATTGTACTAAAAGATGTTTTTAACCATTTGCTGGAGTTGACAGTTCGCGTAGCAAGGAGAATACTGCAACTCAGCATACTGTTATCGAGAGGACCTTATGGCGAAACCAACATTATTTGTGACAATCCTGCTTCTTCTGTCCATCTTGACAAGCAACGCCCAAAGTCAGGATAGTGTACCTCATGTCAGGGAGAATATCGAGCCCCATCGCACTTTGATTGACTTTTCAATGAAAAACGTAGTTGATTCTAATAAAATACAGGTGGAACCTATAGGAGAAGCCCCCATAAGACCGATTGCCCAGACAATTATTGGCGCTGGTCTGCTAGCGTTTGGCCTATGCTTTGATGTTATTGCTCCCATCGCTTTGACTGATTATTATCAGAATCCAGATGGATTCTTGAGTGACCTTAATCTATATGTTGGCGTGATTTCAGGAATCGCTGGGATAGCAATGACCACATCAGGTTCTGTACTGCTTTTTCATTCGAGACGTAAATGGATTGAATACAAAAAGTGGAAACAAGGACCAAAACTTTCTTTGTCAATTCGCATTCCCCTTAAGAGAATAGATATGCGTAGAGGTAAGAATCCTCAATGAGTGGGGTCGCGTTATTATAGGATAGAAGTATATGGCACATGTGAAAATTAAATGGGACTTAAATTTCATAACAATAAAATAATTTAATTGTAATATTAGTCTACTTATAACAAATATTTATAGGAAACTCTCAAAATTTGTTGCATTTGTCATTCCGGCTTGTCCGGAATCTAACAAATTCCCTAAATTGATTTAAAATTGCAGATTCCGGACGCTCCCGACTTTACGTCGGGATTGCCGGAATGACAATTCTTTGAATTATTAGCTGTTACCTTATTACTGTACTAAAGGAACTTTCACTGTTTTCTTACCACCTGAGACTTCAATATGTAATAGATAAGTTCCTGAAGAACAATCACTGCCGTTCCACTTAAACATCTGCCTGGCCGGGGATTTTGCCGTTCCCTGAGAAATAGTACGAATCCTCTTTCCCTTCAAGTCAAATATCGATATTGAATACTCCCCTTTCGGGATCATTGCCTGAAAGGTAATGCCATTAGCCCGTGTACTGGAAATGAGCCTGATGCTCTCATTCTGCCAGGACTCCATTGAAACAGGGATAACCGCAGTCGGCAAGTCTCTCGGCTCAGCCTCTATAGCATCGATAGATGGTGAAGAGCTGCTACCCGCATCAATTCTAACCCAGCGTGCAGAGTCTATGGCACCGTTAAGGTCGAATGATTCCGTACCCTGTCCGTCGCCAATGTCAATGCCATCACCATCAATAATTTTATCAATGTCGGAATGTACACTCACCGAATAGCTGTCATTATTTGTCAAATACACGGTAATATCATCACCATCCGTATCCGTGATTAAATATTTTGCCCCGAAATCAACAATGATAAAACCATCCTCAATAGTCACACCGCTGTTATCATTTAATCCGAGACACCTGCGGTTTTCTGTGAGCGACACTGAGTTACCCACCCCGATCACATCCACAGAAAGGGCGGCATATTTCAGTGTTGTATCAGCAGTGAGGGGAAATTCCACATCTGCAAAACCATTGACATTTGCCTGTACGGTTTTAGTCTCAGGCTTGAACCCATTTGCAAACACCTCTACTTCAAACGAGCCTGACGGTGAAGGCACATATTTATGGAATGCACCGGATCGCGGATCAGTAAAAATAAATGAACCTTTATTTACCACCTGAACCCTTGCATACAAAGGAGCGCCGGTTGCAGCGTCAGTAACCCGGCCACGCACTCCTTTATTCATATCCTCAATAATATCCAGATAACATTCCAGATTCCACTGTGTAAGGCTGTCAATTTTACTCTCTGAGGGATAATGAGGGCAGAGTTCCGGAAGCAATGCCAAAGTACCGCATTTACCATAGGAAGCAGCGTACGCTAAACCACCGCCCCTCTCCATCCGGTATACCTCTTCCCATTTCTCAATTTGATCCAACGGATAAAGTTCTTCCAACCTGTCATAAGCTTCCCTGTCAAGGCTGCTGCCGCTCGGCTGGTAAAGTGCAACGGTACCGCAATGGTAGTCCATATTCTGGTACCACGGAGCCTCAATCATACAATAGAGATACGTTTTAACCTCCGGCCATTGATACGGCAGTGAACCGTCGCTACTGTTTCCATCCGTTTTGTATCCATACGCTCTATTTGGATCTTTTCCATTAGCCAATGTCCGCCTGCCGCTGGAGCTGGAGGTAAAACCATCAATATTGATAATAGGATGAAATACAAACTCGCAGCGGTCTACCATTGCCTTGATTTTCTGATCGGAGCCATATTTTTCCAAAAGCTCCTTCATTATTCTCATACACGTTTCCGTGCCGATCTTCTCATTGCCGTGACAGCATCCGTTTAAGAAAAACCGCTGCCTGACTGCGGTATCCGGTAAAGTAAAAATCTTGAATTGCAGTATCGGCTTCCCATTTATACTGGATCCAATTGTATCAAACCCGGTCATTTCAGGGTATGTTTCCGTATAATCCGTAAGGATTTCTACAACATCTTCAAAAGTATACCAGGGTTTACGGGGTGAGGTACCAACAGGTTGGGCAGCCGGCGGCTCCACTACTATAACGTCAAATCCGGCATTCCTGACCTTCTCTAAGTTGCTCTTTGAAATGAATCCCTCGGCAATCCCCTCGCGGACAATATTTAACTCAATCTGAAGCCCTAAATCAAGAAGCTTATGAACATCATCCATACCAGAGACCTGTACTTTGATATGGGCTTCTGAAAAATCTTGCTCAGAAGCAGATACATTCTGTGTAGTGAAAACTATCGTACAGGAAAGCAGAATTATTCTGATTATATGAGATAATTTCACACCCCCTCCTATCTTTGAATATGAAATTTGAATTAAAACGGTGTGCTATAATAATAAACGAAGGTCAATTCCTCCTCTACATTACATAATATATCCAGATTTCCATGAATATTCAGAAAAAACATTCTGAATTGACACTTCTTACAACGTTTAAATGTATACTATACATCAATACAGATCTGAGCTGCATGGCTTATATTAGTTGGCATAATATAAAAAAATGCCGCCCATAAAAACGGGACGGCATTTTCAAGATATTAATAAATTTCTCAATTACTATTTCATTAACAAATTAACCGTCCTGGTAAAACCCCTGGTTTCCATCCTGCACAAATACATTCCTGCTGCAAGCTTTTGTCCTTTATTTGCAATCCTGTCCAGCGACAGCGAGTGATACCCGGCTTTAACATTCCCATTTACCAGAGTACTAACCAGTTTTCCTTGTATATTGTAAAGCTTTACACTCATGTATGAAGCCATTGTACCGTTATCAGGTACCTGGAAGTACAGCCTGGATCCACGAATCCTCAAATCAAATGAAGACGGTAGTCTTGCGACTGTGTGGTTAATTGGTACGGTGCCGTCAATCTTAAAATCGTCAATACAGATATCACTGCACCAGTCACTACCGGTAGTAGCGCGGAAACGGAATATCACCCGATCACCCTTATACTGATTCAGGTCTACTGACTGCTCAAACCACTGGTCTCCATGATCATCACTCAGGCGCACCACGTCATTGTGCCACGTGCCGTCAACATTGATATCAAGATTGAGATCACCCATCGTGTTGTCAGCGCTGAACATGTGAGCCCAGAAAGTCAGCTTTGGATCGCCCAGGTTCTTAAAATAAAATTTCGGTGTAACAAAATCAGCTGTCATATCCGGACTGTTATCGCCCGAGGCTTCTACATATATATAATTATCGTTTCCCGTTGTATGGTCACTGTCAGGCCCTGTTTTGTCAGGGCTACTGCCGACCTTTGAGGGCGTCGGACCGGACAGGACAATCCAGTCAAAATCATCAGTGGTGAGCTGCTCCCATTTCTTAGGCAGGTCTGTTTTATCCGATTCCAACGTGTCAAAAGGCTGGAAATATGGACATATAATAACATATTCACCAACGACACTGAAATTGTTATCACTCTCATCAAAAAGCGCTGAGCTGTCAATACTGGTAATCTTTATTTTATAATCCGACCCTAACGCCAGGTTTCCAGGCACCTGCCATTCATGTCTACCGTCACTTGCAGTTGAGCTTACAAT
>JAUXBV010000076.1 GCA_030619215.1 Fibrobacterota bacterium
CATTGAGGAAGTGGCAAAGGAGTCACCTGAAAAGGTTATCAAGCTTAATATTGATCCCGTAAAAGGCCTTCGAACCCATGAAGCTAATCTCCTCATGAAAAAAATCGGGTTTACCGGCAAGAAGATCTTATCCGCCTCCCGGATACTCCAGAAGTTGTACAAAATCTTTACCGATTACGATGCGGAACTTACGGAGATCAATCCCTTTGTTTTAACAAAGGAGGGTAATTTCATTGCGGCTGATGCGCGACTTAATATTGATTCATCCTCCGTATACAGGCATAAGGAATTTGAAGCACAGGAGGATAAGGATCTGACCCCTCTGGAAAGCAGGGCAGCGAAAGCAGGACTTGCCTATGTGGAACTGGACGGCAACATCGGTATTCTCGGTAACGGTGCGGGCCTTGTTATGGCAACGCTTGACACAGTCACCCTTAACGGCGGGAAGGCTGCTAACTTCTGCGACCTCGGCGGCGGCTCACCGCGTGAACGGGTTGTTGAAGGAATTGACATACTCCTGTCCAACCCGAATGTGAAAGGGGTATTCATAAACATACTCGGAGGAATAACACGATGTGACGATGTCGCTGCCGGCCTTGTCGAATACCGGGACCAAAAAGGTATAAATATTCCCTTTGTGGTAAGAATGGTCGGCACCAATGAAGTTGAAGGCCAGGAGATCTGCAGAAATGCCGGCATTGAACCGTTCTCTACAATGGATGAAGCATCGAAAAATATTATTGAACTTATAAAATAAAGGTGAATAAATGGCTATCCTCATTAACGAAAACACAAAAGTTGTTGTCCAGGGAATAACCGGATTTCAGGGACAGTTCCATACCAAGACTATGCTGGAATACGGAACGAAAGTGGTAGCGGGTGTTACACCGGGTAAAGGCGGAGAAGAGGTTCATGGCATTCCTGTCTATGACACTATTGCAGAAGCGCGTGAGCAGCATGAAGCCAATGCCTCAATCTGTTTTGTGCCCGGCCCTTTTGCAAAAGGTGCTCTTTTGGAAGCACTGGATCATAACCTGAATCCCATTTCCATGATCACCGAACACATTCCCGTGCATGACACCATGGAAGTGGTAAAGATGGCGAGAGATCAGGGTATAAGCATAGTAGGCCCCAACACACCTGGGATTATCTCCCCCGGAAAATGCAAACTCGGCATTATGCCCTCCCATGTGTTCAAGGAAGGCGTCGTCGGATTGATATCCCGAAGCGGGACATTGACATACGAGATAGCGGCAAATATTTCCGAAGGAGGCTATGGCCAGTCAACCTGTATCGGCCTCGGCGGAGACCCTATAACAGGACTCAACTTCATTGACCTGCTTGAGCTGTTTGAAAAAGACGATGAAACAAAAGGAATTGTATTAATCGGTGAAATCGGGGGAAAAAGCGAAGAGGATGCTGCAGAATATATCAAGGAATCGGTTTCAAAACCGGTAGTTGCTTACGTAGCGGGTAGAACAGCACCTCCGGGAAAAAGAATGGGACATGCGGGCGCAATAATCAGCGGAGGCATGGGTACTGCTGAAAGCAAAATCAATGCTCTGAATGAAGCAGGTGTAAAAGTCGCGCAGTTCCCTCATGAAATCTCAGCACTCTTGAAAGAAACGCTTGGTTAGAAGAATGGAGTAGTGGAGTGATGGAGTAGTGGATTTATTAAATGCATATCCATTAAACACATACTTCCATCACTCCAGTACTCAATTTTTTTAGAAATAAACGCTTCTTATTATTAACATTTCGAATTACTTATTATGTCATTCCCGCGCAGGCGGGAATCCAGTCTTTATTTTGTTTTTCTGGATGCCCGTTTTCACGGGCATGACAACATATAACTTATGAAAGTATACGAAATCTACATCGGCGGAAAATTCAAAAAAACGGATTACAAATTAACCGTCACCAATCCGTATAACAACGAAACTGTTGCTGAAACATTCCTTGCTAAAAAAGAAGAACTCGAGGAGGCCGTCTCTGCTGCACAATCCGTGCAGAAAAAAATGAAGGAGATGCCGAGCTTCCGGAAGTATGAAATCCTGATGCAGATTTCCTATGAGATAAAAAACAACCGTGAGTACCTGGCAAATGTTTTAGCGCAGGAAGCAGCAAAACCGCTTCGATATGCCCTTGGCGAAATCGACCGCGCGACTCAAACTTTTTTAGTCGCAGCCGAAGAATCAAAACGCCTGCCTTCGGATTACATCTCAATTGACTGGACTCCTGCCGGTAAAGGCAAGGAAGGCCTGGTAAAATATTTCCCTTTAGGACTCATCGCAGGCATCTCACCTTTTAACTTTCCAATGAATCTGGCGGTTCACAAAATCGCACCTGCTATAGCAGCAGGTAACACTATTATCCTAAAACCTGCACGCGCCACTCCCCTGTCGGTTTGCGAACTTGCTAAAATCATTGACAAAACTTCCCTTCCAAAAGGCGCGGTTTCAATACTCCCGATGGACAGGGAATGCGGCAACCAGCTTGTCACAGACGAACGATTCAAGATGGTCACCTTTACCGGCTCCCCTGAGGTTGGTTGGAAAATGAAAAGAGAAGCTGGCAAAAAAAAGGTTGTATTAGAACTGGGAGGTAACGCCGGTGCTGCTATCACAGAATCTGCAGACCTTGATTTCGCGGTTCAGCGATGCCTTATTGGCGGCTTTGCCTATTCAGGCCAGGTCTGTATTCATTTGCAGAGAATCTTTATTCACGAGTCTATTTTTAATGAATTCAAGGACAAATTTGTTGAAGGGGCAAAGAAATTAAAGAAAGGCCCTCCTACTGATATTGATACCGACATAACAGCCATGATCGATGAAGAAAATGCAATGCGGGTTGAAGACCTGGTAAACAAAGCAGTTGAAGAAGGGGCAGAGCTCCTGTGCGGCGGTAAAAGAAAAGGCACCTTTTTCGAGCCTACAGTTCTTACAAATACAAAACCCGGTATGCCGGTTAATGCATCAGAGGTCTTTGGGCCCGTGGTTACCATTGAGCCATACACAAACTTTACAGAAGCAATAGATTCGATCAATGATTCTATTTATGGCCTGCAGGCAGGCGTATTTACAAACAACCTGGACGAAGTTAACTATGCCTTTAACAACCTTGAAGTTGGCGGTGTGATAATAAACGATATTCCAACCTTCAGGGTTGACCATATGCCGTATGGTGGAATAAAAGATTCAGGATTCGGGAGAGAGGGCTTGAAATATTCTATTATGGAAATGCTTGAGCCTAAGCTGATGGTGAAGAATAAGTGAAACTTGAAACTGGAAATTAGAAACTGGAAACTATAAACTGGAAAAATGATCAAGGAAGTATGAATATAAATTAAGAGAATTTGTTCATTAAGGAGCAGTCTATGAAAGTAATCGAGTTTGACACTATTGTAAACGAAGTAAAAAACCTCTGCATGAAAGCTAACTATGAGCTTCCCGATGATGTTAAAAAAGCTTTTGATGAAGCTATCAAGAACGAAGAATCACCATTGGGAAAATCCATTCTACAACAGTGTGTGAAAAATGCCGGGATTGCTGAAAATGAGAAAGTGGCAATCTGCCAGGACACCGGGTTCTCAGTATTCTTTATAAAGTACGGAGACATCGGGATTAACGGTGGAAATATTTATGATGCCATTAATGAAGGCGTCAGGCAGGGATATCAGGAAGGCTATTTAAGAAAATCAATTCTAAAAGACCCCCTGCTTGAGCGTGTCAACACAAAAGACAACACCCCTGCAATCGTTCATCTTGAACTGGTCGAAGATGAAATCCTGGATATAACGCTGGCGCCAAAAGGCGGCGGCTCTGAAAACATGAGCAAAATAGCCATGATGAAACCGTCTGACGGTGTTGAGGGTGTGGTAAAGTTTGTCGTTGAATCAGTAGCCGGCGCAAAAGGAAATCCCTGCCCTCCGACCGTTGTCGGCGTTGGAATCGGCGGTACATTTGAGAAAGTGGCATTCCTTGCGAAAAAAGCACTTCTGCGGCCTATTGGCGAACATAACCCTGATCCGAAATATGCGGAGCTTGAAAAAAGAATGTTAACCGAGATAAATAATTCAGGAGTCGGACCGCAGGGACTTGGCGGAAGAACCACCAGCTTCTGGGTAAATATCGAGACTTTTCCATGCCACATCGCAAGCATGCCGGTTGCGGTTAACTTAAACTGTCACGCATCAAGACATGCGCATGTGAGGTTGTAAAAGAACAGATGCTGGATGCTTGATGCTGGTTAAAAGCAAATATCCAGAATCCAGGAACCAGCATCCAGCATCTGTTGATTTTAAATAATTAAGGTTCATTATACTTTAGGAAATCCGAAAAAAAAAGATAATAAAACGAGGAGGAAATAAACATGGCTGAAAAGAAACGAATCACAGCACCTATTGACAATGAGGTTGTTGAGTCATTAAGAGCCGGTGACGAAGTGTTGATAAATGGAACTATCCTGACAGGACGCGACGCCGCACATAAACGCCTGGTTGAAGCAATAGAAAAAACCGGGGAGTCGCCAATTGACCTGAACGGACAAATCATATACTATGTTGGCCCCGCGCCGGCAAAGCCCGGATATGTCATCGGATCAGCAGGCCCGACAACAAGCGTGCGCATGGATGCCTACTCCCCTTTCCTGATGGAAAAGGCCGGGCTAAAAGGCATGATAGGAAAAGGTAGCCGGGGAAATGACGTAATCGAAGCTATGAAAAAGTTTAAAGCGGTATACCTTGTCGCCATCGGTGGTGCAGCTGCCCTGATATCCAAGAGTATTAAAAAATCTGAAGTTGTCTTATACGAAGAACTAGGCCCGGAAGCTATAAGAAAACTTGAAGTGGAGGATTTCCCGGCGGTTGTAATTAATGACGCCTTTGGTGGCGACCTTAGCAAAGAGGGAATTGAGAAATATAAAAGATAAAGGTAACTATTCAGATGATGTGACTTTCTCAGTGTCATTGCGAGCGAAGCGAAGCCCTAAAGGACAATGCAATCTCCTACGTCTGAGAAATGAGATTGCTTCGCTTCGCTCGCAATGACATCATTAAAAACTATACCCGAATAGTTACAGATAAAGAGACAGAAATCAGAAGTCAGAAGTCAGAATAAATAATACATAATTTTTTTTAATATAAACCAAATAAAATAACCCGGGAGGAACAAAAATGGGAGTTGATTTATCATTAAAAAACCTTAAAGAGCTTTTTCCAGAAGACTTTTCAGAGGAGCAGATTGCAAAAGGCCAGACACTCTTTTTAAAGAGGCTTGCAGAAACCGCTCATAAGTTCTATTGCGGAAAGATGCAGACCGTACCGAAAGCAGGCGTGTTCGGATTTAACTGGTTTAACGTTTGGTATACACCGGGCGTAGGAAAGATTTCAACAACAATCAGGGATGACAACGACACCTCGTTCGAACTGACAAACAGGGGAAACCTTGTTGCCATAGTCAGCGATTCCACGCGTGTTTTAGGCGACGGGGACTGCACCCCTCCCGGCGGTATGGGAGTCATGGAAGGCAAGGCCTTTTTAATGAAGTACCTTGGCGGTGTTGACGCTACTGCACTTTGTATGAACAGCTATAATGACAAAGGAGAACACGACCCTGATACGATAATTGAATTTGTAAAACGCCTGCAGCCAAGTTTTGGCGCTGTAAACCTTGAAGATATCTCACAGCCTAACTGCTACAAAGTGCTGGATACCTTAAGGGAAGAATGTGAAATCCCTGTATGGCACGATGATGCCCAGGGAACCGGATGCGTTACCGTCGCAGGCCTGATCAACGCACTGAAGGTCGCTGAAAAGGAGATGGGCGAAGTAAGAATTGCCATGCTCGGCGCAGGGGCTTCCAATACAACTATTTCACGGCTTCTTATTCAGGCAGGCGCTGACCCACAGAAAATGGTGCTGTTTGACTCAAAAGGCTCGCTGCATACCGATCGTGAAGATATAAAATCAGACCCGCGATTCTACAGAAAATGGGAGCTTTGCCAATCGACAAACCCTGAAAAATTCCCTTCAATGGAAGAAGCTACCAAAGGCGCAGACGTATTAATTGCCCTTTCAAAGCCAGGCCCTGACACGGTAAAACCGGAGTGGATAAGCCAAATGGCAGAGAAGGCAATTGTCTTTACGTGCGCAAATCCGGTTCCAGAAATCTATCCGTATGCGGCAAAAGAAGCCGGCGCATTCATCGTTGCTACAGGAAGAGGTGACTTTCCGAACCAGGTTAACAACTCGCTTGGTTTCCCGGGCATACTCAAGGGCGCCCTGATGGTAAGAGCCAGAAAGATCACTGACAATATGGCAATTGCCGCTGCAAAATCTCTGGCAAAATTTGCTGAAGAGAAAGGCGCCAGCCCCCTTAGCCCTGAGTATATCACCGCGACCATGAGTGAAGCAGGCGTTTTCCCGTATGAAGCGGCGGATGTTGCGATGCAGGCCATTGAGGACGGCGTAGCCCGGGTAACAATGACCAGAGAAGAAGCCTATAATAAAGCTGAAAAGGATATTACCTATAGCAGGTCATTAACCGATTCTCTTATTGAAAACGGTTTTATTAAAAAGCCACCTGAAGAACTCATTCAGGAGGCAATTGACTTTGCTATAAAATCTGTGTAATACTTCTTCCGGGGAGACGGAAGCTTACGGTTCAATGATAAAAAGAGCCCAGGCAGCGAAGCTGTTTGGGCTTATTTTTATTTGATAAAATATTGGAGTATCTTTGAGTTTAATTAAGAATAAATAAATTTATCTTGTGATACATTCCTATAAAAATATGTTTTAGAAGTTGCATATTTACCTCGGGATGAATGATGGGTTATGAATAACGCTTTAGGTGCCTGTTGTTGTAATATAATCAATATTAAACCAGCCTAGTAATCAGATTGATACAACACCTTGTTTTTAACAAAAATTTTTTTGCGAAAATTATTGACAAAATTTATTTTGTTATTTATTTTTAACAATAGATATTTTGTCAAAACTTAATTAAGGAGCAAATATATGGAACCTTTATCAATAAGCACAGGAAGAGCAGCAGACGGGAAAGATAAATATTTTGAAAGAAAAAATATTGAGGAAAAAATATGGTCCAAAATAAAACAAGGAGAAGACTTGTTATTAGCCGCACCAAGAAGAACTGGAAAAAGCTCTATTTTGAAATATCTGGAAAGAAATCCTCAAACTGGATATTTAATTAAGTACAAATCGGTTCAAAGTGTTGACAGTATAAATGAGTATTTTAAACAAATTTATAAGTTATTATTGGAGGATGATTCCATATTTGATTTTTATGAAGTGCACTTCAAAAAAGCAAAAGGTGCCGTAAAAAGTTTCATATCAAGAATCAGGGGAATCTCGACCGATGGAATTAAGATTGACCCAGAAGAACGGGTTGATTATTACAACGAATGCAAATTACTTTTAAAAACACTCCCAAAGGAATTTGATACACTAATTTTTTTAATTGATGAATTTCCTGATGCGGTGAGAAATATTTCCAGTGATAATAAAAAAGAGGGCATACGTTTTTTACAGTTAATCAGGGAATTAAGACAGGAATTTAATGATATTAATCTCCAATTTGTTTATTCAGGTTCAATTGGACTAGGTAATGTGGTTAATAAATTGGGTAGAAGCGATTTGATAAATGACATAGTAAACATTGAAGTACCGCCACTTAACCAGAATGAAGCAAAGGAACTAATTACAAGACTTGTATTGGGCCTACGGCAAGAAAAAAGTGAATTTGAGATTAGTGACCAGATAAAAGACTATATTCTGAAAAAAGATAGCTGGCTTATACCTTACTACATTCAGATCATTATTGATGAGTTATTTGATTTTTTTATTGAGACAGGTCAAAAGCCAACTGAGAAAACAATTGACGAGGTTATCGATAAAATAATCCGTGATCGATATAAATATCAGGATTACTTTGAAAACTGGAAAACACGCTTAAAACAGGCGCTTGAAAGTAAGGAGTATAATTGCGCGCTTGAAATTCTAAATTACATTTCCACTAAAGGTTCAATGGATTACGACACCATTTATAACATTTCTGTGAAGCATGTTATTGATGATTTAAAAGATATTACGAATGTTCTTGAATATGATGGATATATTAGCAAAAACTCAGAAAAAATGTATATGTTTAATTCAATAATTTTAAAAGAGTGGTGGTATATAAATGTCGCGAGCTAATAAAACCATAGCAAATATTTATAATCCTTTAAATCAGGATAAGAAAAGTTTGTTGGATAACTTTGTTGTCAGACAAAAAGAATTTAATACGATTTTCAGGGACTTAAAAACCAGCAAGCTAAATCAAATATCACAAAACTTTCTTATTCAGGGACAAAGAGGTTCCGGAAAAACCACGCTTCTCGCTAAGTTGCGATATGAAATTGAAGACTCTAAAATTCTTTCTCATTTATTGGTTATTCAATTTACTGAAGAGCAATATAATATTTTTTCGTTAAATAGATTATGGGAAACGGTCGCTGATATTCTGGAAGAAATTAAAGGTTTTGAAAAAATCGTTGAAGAGATGAATAAGTATGAAGACGATGATGATTTTTATTTTTTACTTACAAAATATTTAAAGAAAAACAGGAAAAAACTGGTTCTTCTTATTGATAATTTTGGTGATATTTTAGACAAACTCAAAGAGATAGAGCATAAAAAACTAAGGGATATTCTGCATGAATCGGATCTGCAGATTATCGCTGCTTCCACAAAAACCCTGGAAACAACCTACAAACATGATAAACCATTCTTTGAGTCTTTTAAGACAATTTACCTGGACGCCTTAACAAAAACGGATGTTCAAACTCTTTTGGAAAATCTAAGCGATCAGTATGATAATAATAAAGCTCTTGAAATTATTAAAAATCAAAAAGGCAGAATTGAGACAATCAGAAGATTAACAGGCGGAATCCCTAGAACAATAGTTCTTCTATATGAAATAATACTAGATGACAGCGCAAATGTTTTTGAAGATTTAGAAGGCATTTTGGACAAAATAACACCACTTTACAGACATAAGATGGACGACCTACCATCCCAACAACAGGTTATTGTAGATGCGATTGCTTTAAACTGGGACGGAATATTGACTTCCGAAATTTCAAAAAAAACAAGCCTTGAAACTAAAGCGATTTCAGCTCAACTAAAAATTCTGGAAAAAAGTGGATTTATTTCCTCAAAGCTAATTAATAAAAAAAACAAATTGTACATGATTGATGAGCGTTTTTTCAACATTTGGTACCTTATGAGGTATGGCCGGAAAAAGAAAAAACAACAGGTCTTATGGTTGGTTAGTTTTTTAAATGAATGGTGTACGAAAGATGAACTCATTCAAAAAGCCAAAAATCATATTACCTGTGCGAAAGCCGGTACATTGAACCAAAGGGGAGGGTATTATATGGCGGAGGCCTTATCCCAATCTGTTCAAGATACTGAACTTCAATATGAAGTGTTAACAAGCACAAAGAAGCATATTTTTCAATCCAATCCCGAACTGGCTGAAAGTTTATCTAATACAGTTGAAATCGAATTGGAAATCGCTTATAAAGCCTATACAGATGGAGAATACAAAAAAGCGGAAAAATATTATTTGATGGCTGTCGAGAAAAAAGATGCTGACGCCATATTTAATTTAGCCGAATTGTATAGAGATAAAAATAAAGATTACAAAAACGCAGAAAAATATTATTTGA
>JAUXBV010000272.1 GCA_030619215.1 Fibrobacterota bacterium
ATAAATCGGCACCTTGTCTCTCTTAAAAGAGACTCAATATTATCCTATACTTAGGATAATTGTATATTATTGGACACTTTTGTACAAGTCCGGGAAGCATTTATATGAAATTTTTTTTAAAAGCTCCTTTACTGCAAAGTAGGCAGGCTTACCCCCTGCAATGAGATTACTCCTTTAAATTATGAATAATCCCACCTAAAAATCATATCCCGCAGAAAAACAGATGACATTTTCCTTGTCAATACCAAAATCTTCCTTCAGGGATCCGTAAATCACTCTCCCCCAGGAAAGCTTTAATGGCCCGACCGGTGTCTGTACTGCAAAACCAAGCCCTATGCCAACCGGTGCATTGCTAATAAAGTGTTTTGCTGTTTTTGTATCAAAATCGAATTCAGGCCTGTCAGGTGTATTATCCTGATTCCAGGCATAACCCCAGTCAACCAGTGCTGTTAAAAAGATCTTCTTTGTAACTGCAAATCTATATAAACCGTGCAGCAACACCATTATATCCCCAGAGATTGCCCTCGGTTTTAATCCAACGAAAGGCATATAATGATATACACCCATATCACGATATTTCTCTTCCGGCAGCGATCCTCCTATATACACCTGTTCTACCGGTGGAAGAGACTGGTCTGCCCAGGAAAACATAATAAGCGGGGAGCATGTATGACGCTTCAGGAAGGTAAAATAGTACTGCAGCCTTCCCTGAATAGTGATGAAATTCTCTGTTCCTCCTATTATATCTCTTGCGCCGCCAATACTAATATAGTGTTTTTGCCCTTTTCGCGGAAAGGGAAATCTGTCCAGGTCATCAACGGTGAGGCGCAATTTGGCGAAACGTATCCCTTTTTTAAACGGCCCTAAAGCATCAAAGACGCCTGATTCCGTCTGTTCCAGCCTGAAACGCTCAAGACGAATACTGCCATCTATCATCGCAACCCGCCCAACCTGTACCCCGAGCATGAAAAGAAATCCTGTCTTCAGGAGACTCTCTTCGTTATAAATAATTCTTGTTACATAGGTGGTATCTCCAAGAATTATTGTGTCTATAATTTCTTCTTTTGTAACATCTATGATTCTGTCCCTGGCAATATAACTCTGGAGGCTGATATTATTTGCCCAGTTTATTGACCACGGCCTGTTTGCGGCCAGTTCAAATGCATATTTCTCTCTCTTTTTACCATACTGCAGGTGAAGGGAAGCGCACAGCGCCGTACCGAACAGGTTTTCATACGCGGGTTGTATAAACCCTTCGAGTAAATGATACTCATCGAATCGCAGGCCGAGGCGTGACCGCCAGTACTCCTTTTCAACCACCTTTATATGGACGGCACAAAGCGAATCAACATAAATATTAACCGTATGAAAAAGATCCGTTGCATAGAGTGCCGAAACCGCATCCTCAATCTTATCCTTATTTAACAGTGAACCCTTTTTCAATCCCGAGGTAGTTTTGATGAGGCGGGGGGAGGTGTTTGCATTCCCTTCAATAACAATTTCATGTATCACTCCGGGATCAATTGTCACCATAGTACCCGAATCAAATTCAGAGACAACCGCATTGGCAAAAGGCATATTCCGGTCATTAAATATTGAGGTAAGGTATGACTGCAGGGAGTCTTTTAACAGAGCCGGAAAATTGGTTTGATTAAGCTCGAATATGAGATTCTTTACATTCGGCTCGGATGCATTTCTCTTTGCCTGGAAGATAACAGGAAGTGGTAAAGCATTTGCATTATTAAAAGAACTAACCGGTTTTGCCTGTGTTTTAATCTCGGAAATACTTTTCACAATATCAGGAACCATCTCTTTAGCAGCGGAATATCCCCTGCTAATAATAGTATCCAGTTGAGAAAAGTCTGTATTCAGGAAACCGTCAAGGTCCGGCGTAATAATTATATCTGCAAGTTTTCTCTGGATTTTTTTCTGCCTGTCAATTCCAATAGCGACAATCTGGTCGAAAAGGTGAATCGGGTTATCAAGAGCCTCCCTGCCCCACATGGGAGACGTGATGTCAACTGCAATAATATAGTCCGGGTTTTCCCGCATCGCGGCTTTAACAGGTATATTTGCAGTCAACCCGCCGTCCAAAAGAAGCATACTGTCAACTGCAACAGGTGAAAATGCAAGCGGGGCGCCGCAGGAAGCACGAATAAATTCCGATAAGTTCCCTTTTGAAAAAACCACTGCCCGGCCTGTAAGAATATCGGTAGAAACTATTCGCAAAGGTGTCTTCAAACTGTCAAAATTCATATTCGCGTGATAAAGCGGTGCGGAAATTATTGGTGAAAGGAGGTTGAAGATCATCTGCCCGTGAGAGATAGAGTTCGGTAATATCGGTGTAAGATCAGTAGCAAATCGCAATTCAAAAAGGTAATCTATCGGCTCATTTTTCTGGCTGACCAGGAGTTTTCGCCTGAGCGCCGAATTGGTAAAGATATCATCCGCGTTAACACCTTTTAATATTGACCCGATACTGTCAGGGGGTATTCCGATTGAATAAAAACTGCCGATTATTGCGCCCATACTGGTTGCCACAATCAGGTCCGGTTTAATGCCGGCTTCGTCAAACGCTTTCAGCACACCGACCTGGGCAAGCCCCCGTGACCCGCCCCCGCTCAGTACCAGGGCAATTTTGGGATAAGCGTTAACCGCTTCTCCGGAAGAGGCGGCTGAAGAGTCCATTTCAACAGCGGGTTCCGGTACAGGATCACTTTGAGATAAACCTGAGTCTTCTGAAATCGAAGTGTAGGAAATACTGGTATCTTTTTGTAAATATATTGAATCAGTTTGAGATGCTGATAGTATCGGAATGCAAAAAGAGAACAGTAATAAATATATCTTTATAAATTTCATAAATAATACTTTGTAGCACGGACATAACCACCAACAATAATGTATTTAACGTTATTCCCGTTCAACAACCGAAAGAATTCTTGTAAATCTTTGTAAATAATCATTTCCGGTAAATTCTCCTAAATCGTATCTTAACTCTTCCAACAAAGAGATTCTTTCTTCCCCTGTCAGGTCTTTCGTGTACTCAGAATGCCTTATATCATCATTAATATGACCTAACGATATTGTACGCTCTATTTGCATATTTAAATCCTTCTTTAGCTTAGCTATAACTTATTTACATTAATATAATTCAGATTGTTGAAATTAATTGCACTATTTTTTCCCTGTCTCACCTTTTTAGAGGCAGATAACTACAGAGCTTTTGCGAGTGTATGCAATTGTTTAAAATTATAACACCTTTTCTGCTTAGTTTATTTTATATCACTGTATACATGAAGGGCACGCACCGGAATGCACAGTAACGAGAGAAGAGCAGGGATCGCCATCACTATGCAGGGGGCTCATATCTTTCGTAATAGCCAATAAGGTTTCCTTCCTGATCTCGAACTGCCCGCATGAATATGCGATGCTCCCGGTTGTCTGTAATCATTTTTTCATTTACACCATTCTGAAAGCTCTCAAATATATCAAGAATAATCTGTTTCGATTTTTCGTTGTGGCAGTCAAAGATGGACCTGCCCACCTCGGCAGGCTTACCCTTATAATGATCAACTGCAGCCCTGTTCATGTACTGTATGACATGCTGTGTGTCAATAAACACAAAGGGATCCTTTAAGCTGTCCATCAGGCACTCAAGTAACTGCAGCCTGTCGTTCATAACTTCTCCTTTTAATATTTAAATGATCCACTAAAACCAGAAACCAGCCTCTACAATCTAACCCAGCAGAGCTGGATAAGATTCTCTAAGCCTGAATTATCTACGCAAAAAACGTAGATAATTCAGACAGAGAATCTAAACAGCATCGTTATCGTGTACCTTAATTTCCTCTGCAAGCTGCATAAAGAATGATTTATTCCACAAATCGAGTGACTGATAGTCCTTGATAAACGGCCTTATATCTTTTAATGCAAGTTGAAAATCCGCCTTTTCGAATTTATTCCGAAGCATTTGTTTTAGAATCTTTCCGTTAAACGAAGACCCATTTCCCAGGTGGCCTGTCTGCACCATTCGGGATTTTAAATGTCGCAGATGGCATGGTACTTTTTGTCCTATAAACCATACAAAGTCATAATAATCACGACCCTTGACACGTGATTTCCACTCCCTGCATAACAGGGCATGAATCTTTCCGGCAAAAAGATCGGGCAGCGAATACAATTTGACTTGATGCGGAATGGGTACGAGTAATGTCTTCATATCATAATCAGCATAAGGAGGGGGATCTATATCGACCTCAATTTTAACCCTTAATACGCTATTTTTGTGGATAGAAGCAAGAAGGTTGTGCGGAGATTCGATATATATAAGATTCTGTAATGTGTCAGCCCTGATAAATGCAGATTCAATTTGTGACTGCCGCGTTTTTTCTTTTTTTTTAACTTTGACGGAGAAGCCATACGACTGCAGTTCTGATTGAATTGAATTAACATACCGGGCTATTGAAAATTCCGGATTGGCAAATGTTAAGGAAAAATCCAAATCTTCCGAGTACCGGGGGAGTCCATAAAAAATTCTTAATGCCGTACCTCCGTAAAAAGCCGCATGTTCAAAAAATTTTGTCCTCCAGAGGCCAAGAAGTGCAATCTGCTGAATTATCTCCCGTAAAGCATCCCGGCAGTCATCCGCTGTATGCAATTCATACTTATTGAGAAGAGATTGTAATGCATGTATCACTTGTTAATACCTTTCACCGGTTATTCAAACCGGAAAGCAACCGAAACAACAAATCAATGCGATTGCAGCCATATACATCCTTAATACTGGAAAGCTCATTAAAATCCAGTTGCCTGAAATCTTCAGGCTCAATCCTCAGATTATCATAAATATATTCCTTAAGTTCAGCAATAGTGCGTATATTTGATGCGAGTGCGACTTTGTCGCACAACGCTTTTCCTTTTGTCGCAATAAAATATCTCCCGCTTTCATTTTCGATAAGGTGTACACCAACCGAAAACGCTTTTTGCCTGATATGACGGTAAGAAAAAGTTCCCACCGGGGTCTGAAAAAATTTATTTCGCTTTAACGTCACGCTGGTAATTTCAACTACCCGTTCAGGAATTAAGGAATGTAAGGATAGAACATACTCCAATGATATATAAGAAGGGCCATAAAGGGCATTTGCAATTTCATTAGTGTAAATATGTCCGCCAAAATCCGGCGCCCGGACATAAAGCCCCTTTTTAATACGGATTATCTCACCCCGGTTAAACATCTGTGTTACCTTATCTCTCGGGCTACGATAGGGCCGTAACACATGCATCAGATATGCATAGTCAAAATGATGATCCTGTGGAAGTTTCGAATAAACAGGCTTCATTAGAATTATAATATAAGTGTAATTATTAACCAATAAGTCGAATAATTATCGACATACTGGTTAAATTATACATTATTGTGGAGTGTTTTGCAAGATTTTATAAGAATTCTTTAAATATTTTTATTCCTGTTTCACCTTATTACTACTTATATTTTCGATAAGTTATTAATCGTGAATTATTAATATGAAGTTTTATTTTATTCTCTTCCCATTTTTTAATTACTATGTAATAATCATTCCTTTTATTTTTATACTGA
>JAUXBV010000295.1 GCA_030619215.1 Fibrobacterota bacterium
ATAAATCGGCACCTTGTACCGATAAAGCGGCACATTGTACCGATAAAGCGGCACCTTGTACTTTAGTATAAAAATTTTGATTATATATATGTGAAGGATGGGAAATCTGTTTCACAATTAAATAAAAGGAGGTAGGGTGTGAAAGCCTTAAAGTTATTAACCTTATTTCTATTAGTTGCATTTTTGCAGATGGCATGGTCCCAAGATACTGTGACTATACAAGATTGCGAGGATATTCATATTGCAAATGGACCAGCTCTGGATTATACACCAGATGGTAATGATGGAACAGCCGAGCGATTGGTAATATGTAATTACAAGTGTTGAGATATGACATACTTGAAACTGGCCCGGGCGGTCATGAAATTCGACCTTTCTTCTATTCCTTCTGGTGTGACAATAATTGGTGCAACACTTGAAATCTATAAGTACGGAAATTATTCTGGGTACACAAAGTCTGATGTGTATGAAGTATATAAAGCAACAAAGGAGTGGGATGAGAATGGTGCATCCTGGATTAAAAGCACTTCCTCTGTAAACTGGGACATATACGGGGGAGACTATGAGTCAACAGCTCTGAGTTCTTTTTCATATAGTGGTTCCTATAATGGATGGTTTGACTTTTCGGTTACGTCCGCTATTAAGGATTTTATTGACAATCCATCTATAAATTATGGTCTCATTGTACTTGTACCTGGAGGTGTGGATAGTGTAAATGATAATCAAACCAAAGACCAGGAAACATATTTCCATTCATCTGAAGCTTCTGACGAATCCCTAAGACCAAAACTGACAGTTACCTATGATCCCGGGACTAGTACAATGCAGAATGATATAAAGATTGTTATACCTGAAAATTGTAAAGTAACAATAATCAATATGCAGGGCAGAAAAGTTGCATCTTTTATGTTAAATGATATTAAACAATTGAATCAAATGAAGGCTTCGCTATCTTCAGGTATTCATATTTTAAATATTACAACTCCAGAGAAAAAAGTAGTTAGAAAGGTCTGGTTTGTGCGGTAAGATTAGCGATTAGAATGAGTAAGTAAATAAAAAGAGAAAGGGAGTTTTATACATTTTCATGAACAATGTGAGGATTTTATAAAAATTTCAATTGTAAATAGATGAAGGATGGGAGGTCTGTTTCACATTTTAATAATAAGGAGGTGGGGTGTGAAAGCCTTAAAGTTATTAACCGTATTTCTTGTTTTTGCATTTTTACAATCTCTATGGGCGGATGAGGTTGTGCTGCAAAATGGATTGAATGGGTATGATGGGTGTGAAGACGCCTGGATCGCTGACTGGTCCGCCACTAACACTGGAAATCAGGACACATTATTTGCGGAACTTGAACAGTGCGATGGGTGAAGTGGCGTCGTTATTTACAAGACCCGGGTGGTCATAAAATTCGATCTTAACACAATACCTGATAATGTTACAATCAGCGAAGCAACACTGTCTGTTTACCCTTTTTATAAATACTACGAAGGGGAAAATGGTCCAAAATCCCTCTTTAGATTGACAAAAGACTGGAGCGAATCCTCAGTCAATTGGAGCACACCATGGACAACCAAAGGTGGTGATTTCTCAACATCGGCACTTGCTACAAGTAGTAACAGCTCCTATAATGTATGGGAAGATTACGATGTTACCTCTGCTGTCACGGACATGGTTGAAAATAGCGGCAACAACTATGGCTTCATATTCAAGTTTGACAGCATGACGCCTAAGAAGGGAGTAAGCATCTGGTCTTCCGAATCTTCACAAGAAGATAAAAGGCCGAAATTAACAATCACCTATGAGTCGCCAACAAGCATAAAACCGTATGGATTTACCATTGCCCATGCTGAAAGATATAATGTGAAGATAACAAACATCCAGGGAAGGGAAATTGCATCATTTGAAACGAGAGATATAAAACAGTTGAATAAAATGATGACTTCATTATCTTCCGGAGTTCATATAATTCACATTACGACCCCCAATCAGAAATTTAGCAAGCAGATTAGGATTGTAAAGTAAAATCTTAAAATACTACAGATTACATTTTGTAATCTGTAGTATTTATTTTACAAAACATTAAAAAACTTCATACGTTAGATTTTGGTATAAATGCTCCTAATTATTATAGGAATAGCCTTTATTATGCATTTTACTGTTAACCTGGAGCAGAAAAGATTACTTTTTGTAAAATAGATTTATAAAATATCTTTACTTGTTTAATCCTCTTTTTAAAATTACGAGGTGGGTGAGGATGGGGAGACAGTCATCCTTAGCTTCGGCTAAGGATGACTTATATTTTCAGCCTGAATAAAGCCGTTAAGCTTTTAATAATATATTTTAAACGATTTCCATTGGTGGCATGTAGTGCTAATTGAAAATGGAACAGATAAAAAAAGCAGTTAATGAGTTGACCTTATAGAAACGGGTCATAATACCTATACACTTGGGAGAAGAGATGGTGGATGACGGAAAGATTTATTATACGATGGTGGATACTATCTGTGTCATCAAAATGGTTGGCAGAATAGCATACAGAATAAGCCCGAATTTTGACCTTTTTTTGGAAAAAGTAAAAGACCGTTCACAGGTTAAAAACTTTGTTGTTGACCTTACAGAAGCTACTCATATCGACAGCACCAATCTTGGTTTGCTTGCAAAACTGAATAGATTTTCACGTACGAAGTCAAGCTGTCCCCCTACCATTATTTCTACAAATGTCACTATTAATACGTTGCTGCTTAATATCGGCCTTTCTTCAATATTTGACATTGTAGATAATGTAAATGATATACAATCAACTTTTAAGAAGCTCCCTCATATGAAAGATACCGGAGACAGGGTCGCCCGGATAATGCTTAAAACACATCAGGAGCTAGCCCAAATGAGTGAAACCGATAAAGAGTTGCTCAAAGATGTGGTTAAGTACCTTGAAGGTGACATGCCGGATAACACCCCCATTACATTTTAACCGGGATAATTTCTGCCGCAAAGGTATTTTAATCCTGCTTAAGTACACGTGTTCATACAAAAAACAATCGTCTTTTTACTATTTACTGATAAATCGATTTCATGTATTGAAGTGCCGATAAATATTTTTAGTAAATACTCTTTTGGACTTTTTTCACTGAAATCAAATCTATCATCGGTATAGGCCATGACATCCGGTACTGAAGGCAGGAAAGAAAACTCTATTAAGAAATTCGGCAGGTATGTGGTACTCAAACTCCTCGGTAAAGGTGGAATGGGTCATGTCTATCTTGCAGAGGACCCTGTGCTTGAGCGGAAGGTTGCCGTTAAAGTTATTACCGTTGAGAGTACCCTTGATGAGCAAAGGCGGGAAGAATACCTCAAAAGATTTTTACTGGAGGCAAGAGCATCGGCAAAGCTCAACCATCAATCCATTGTAGCGGTATTTGACGCAGGGGAAGAGAAGGGATTACCCTGGATCGCATTTGAATTCGTGGACGGGGAGCGCCTTACAGATTTTATTAAGAGAAAAGGTAAACTGCCAATTGAAAAAGCAATTTCCTTTGCCCAGGATATAGCTTCCGCACTGGACCACGCCCATAGGAACAAGATAGTTCACCGGGATGTTAAACCTGAAAATATACTTATTGATAATAAAACCGGTATTGCAAAGCTCGCTGATTTTGGCATTGTAAAGGCCCCGTGGGCCGGGTATACCCAGGAAGGAACGACAGTCGGCTCCCCCGGGTATATGTCTCCCGAACAGATTAACGGCCTCGAACTTGACGAGCGCTCTGACCTTTTTTCTTTAGGCATTGTACTGTATGAAATGTTCTCGGGAAGACACCCGTTTTTACGCGATTCTCTGGCAAGTACCGCGTACGCCACGCTGAGCGCAAACTTCACTCCGTTGAGTAAAATAACCAATGATATCCCGCCGGGAGCTGATGCTGTTATTGCAAAATGCCTCACCGCTGAAAGAAAGAAAAGACTCAGCACTGCAAGGGAATTGCTAAAACTTCTGAAGTCGCTGGAAGCGGCTTCCGGTCTTAAATCCGACCAGACTGACAAATTGTCAATTAAGCATTTTCGATATAAATCTATTGCATCAGACTCAGCCGGCTTTTTATCGAAAGTGCAGGGATTTTACCACCTGGTAATTGACAGCGTAAAAACTGCTCAGAGTAAAATGACGACTTCCAGCCTTTCCGCCGGCTCCGAATCGATCTCCCTGCAGGATGAAACAACACAGGTCGGCCCAACAATAAGAAAGCGTGTTGATACAAACTTTTTTTACAAAAGCATAAAAGCGTTGATACATGCAATAGTGAATATAGGAAAAGTCGTAATAATTACATTGCAGGAATTATACGGGAATATTAAATCCACCTATGATGTGAAACAGAGAAGAACCATCGCCCTGACTGTATCAGTAATCTCCCTTATATGCCTTTTACTTATTTCCGGCTTTGTTGTCAAAATCATGAATCTTAAAAAACAGGTAAAAGAGGGAGATGTAACAGAGTCACTCCAGGCGGCAAAAAGCCTGGACAGGTTTGGCATTTCCTTTTCCTCTCAAAATCTTATTAATAGATGCAAAACCCTTATTGAAAACGACAGCATTAAAGAGGCGGGAAAAATTGCACTGGACCTTACACAAATAAAGCCAACCCTGGAATACGGGCATACTCTTTTAGGGAGAATAGCAGTCAGGAATGGAAACTATAAAGAGGCAATTGAAAGGTTTGATTTTGTTAAGGAACGAAAAAAGGGTAAGCAGGTTTTTGAGGAAGAGTTTGATATAATTTTAGGGGATTCAAAGATACAGTTGATGAAAATGAAAGCATCTGCATCCTTTATCAGTTTAATAGCTATTACCCTGGAAGCAGCAGATAATCCGATTGTTCGTGAATGGCTAGCTGATAATCAATACTGGCTTCGGTGGAATGCAGTCTATATCATGGAAGCGGCAGGCATACCCGTGGATATGGTAGAGGTGTATATCCTTGATCTCAAATTCGCCGGCAGCGCATCAACAAGGGTAGAAGCGGCAAAAAAACTCGGTGAACTGGGTGATGCAAGAGCCATTCCCGCCTTAGAAGAAGCTGAAGAAAAAGGGCTTCGCGATCCCTTTGTTTCAGGTACTGCAAGCCTGGTTTTGAAGAATTATTTTCAATGATTTGTTTGCTAAGGTAATAAAAACCCTCACTAAACCACCTGCCTTAAAGTTTCAACTCATCGCCTAACAATAACTTTAAACAATAAATGTCTATAGTATAAAGAATTATCTTTAAATTTTTAGTTTTCGTTTTTGTAAGGGTTGTTTTTTTGGCAATATTGGGACGTTTTCTATATATTATACGGTAAGGGCACAGAGA
>JAUXBV010000215.1 GCA_030619215.1 Fibrobacterota bacterium
TCGTGAAGGCTTTAGTCCAGTTTATCTGGGTTAGGATACTAGAATTAATTTCAAGTTTCAAGTTTCAAGTTTCAAGTTTCAACGTTCTCAAACTTTAATAGAATAAATTGAAAAGCTTTTTATGAGTTTATGCTTTTTAGAAAAATTTTATATGGGAATAATTAATTATGGCAGAAAATGAACCTGCAAAGGTACCAAATTTTATAAGAGACATTATTGAAGAGGATATGAAAACGAACAAGTGGGATGGCCGTGTTGTTACACGGTTTCCTCCTGAACCAAACGGTTACCTCCATATTGGCCATGCAAAGGCTATATGTATTGACTTTGGGCTGGCCGAGGAGTTCGGTGGTACGTATCATCTCCGTTTTGACGACACAAATCCGAGCAAAGAGGAGAGTGAATATATTGATGCAATAAAAAATGATATACGCTGGCTCGGCTTTGACTGGGGGGAACATGAGTGTTATGCATCGGATTACTTTGACCAGATGTATGAATGGGCGATACAGCTTATTGAGACAGGGAAGGCGTATGTTGATGACCAGAGCGCTGAACTGGTTCGCCGGACACGGGGCACATTAACGGAGCCGGGAAAGGAGAGCCCCTATCGCAATCGCCCGATTGAGGAAAATCTTGACTTGTTCAAAAGAATGGAAGCCGGTGAATTCGAGGACGGCTCGCGTGTATTGCGCGCGAAGATTGATATGGCTGCGCCCAATATGAATATGCGCGATCCTGTTATGTACCGTATCCTCAAGGTGCCGCACTATCGCCAGGGCACGAAATGGAATATCTATCCGATGTATGACTGGGCACATGGCCTGGAAGATTCTATAGAAAAGATCACCCATTCTCTCTGCTCGCTGGAGTTTGAGGATCACCGGCCGCTCTATGACTGGTTTATTGACCAACTGGAAGGCGTTTATCACCCCCGGCAGATAGAGTTTGCGCGTCTCAACCTCACCTATACGGTAATGAGCAAGCGAAAGCTCCTGGAATTGGTTGAGGGAAAGCATGTTGGTGGATGGGATGATTCCAGGATGCCGACTTTATCGGGTATGCGCAGGCGCGGCTATACCCCGGAGGCAATCCGGAACTTCTGTGATAGGATCGGGGTTGCAAAGCGCGATAGTATCGTGGATATTGCGCTGCTGGAGTATTGTGTACGGGAAGACCTGAATAAAAAGGTCCCGCGTGTTATGGCTGTTTTACGCCCCCTTAAGGTTGTCATTGATAACTACCCTGAAGGACAGGTTGAGGAGATGGAGGCAATTAACAATCCGGAAGACGAGAGCATGGGAACACGAAAAGTACCCTTTTCCCGTGTTATTTATATAGAGCGGGATGACTTCCGTGAAGATCCCCCGAAAAAGTTTTTCCGGCTGGCGCCGGGCCGCGAAGTTCGGCTGCGTTATGCCTATTTTATCACCTGTGAAAGTGTCGTCAAAGATGAAAAAACAGGAGAGATAGTTGAGCTGCATTGTACCTATGACCCTGCAACCCGCGGCGGTGATTCCCCGGATGGCCGTAAAGTCAAGGCAACGCTGCACTGGGTTTCAGCAGGCCATGCTATTGACGCTGACGTCCGTTTGTATGACCATCTCTTTGTAAAGCCTGACCCTAATATTGCAGAAGAGGGAGCTGATTTTAAATCGAATTTGAACCCCGACTCACTTGAGATACTGTCTTCCTGTAAAGTTGAGCCGGGACTGAAGAATGCAAAGCCACAGGAGCGGTACCAGTTCGAGAGAATGGGTTACTTCTGTGTTGATTCCAAAGACTCCTCGGATGAGAAACCGGTATTTAACAGAACGGTAACTTTGAGGGATACCTGGGCAAAGATTGTAAAAGCACAAAAAAGTAAGTAAATCGCATACAATTTTATTTTGAATATATTGACTGAATAACGATAATCAAGTAAATTTATACCACCGGTTTTTAATTCAAATGGGGCTGTAGCTCAGCTGGGAGAGTACGACGCTGGCAGCGTTGGGGTCAGGGGTTCGAGCCCCCTCAGCTCCATTAAAAATACAGAAAGAAACGGGGTTAGTATGAGTAAACTTATTCCAAATTTAAGAACAGTGTCTATTATTACAGCCGTAAGTTTCACACTTTTGTTCAAAACCACGTTTTGTTCCGGCAAACCGGTAATCAGGGAAGTCACACAGGACGGGTATGTTGTCAAGCTGGACCTTTCCTCCCAGGTACTGTCTCTGAATGTGCCCGACGATAAATTCAGCGGTAAGGCGAAAGGGAAGGTAAAATCTGTTGAAGCGGAGATATACCCCGATTTGAAGAGCATTCCTGAGAGCTATCTTAATTTTATCTCTGCAGCCATGATAGCACAGAAAGCGAAAAATTTTGATGATGGGCTGATTGCCGCAGTTGAATATCTGTGCCGGAAGGGTGGAGATAAAATAAAGGGAAAGGAAAAATTACTTAAGGATTTACTTGCTACCCTCCAGAAGACACGGGCTAAAAAAGAGGATGTACAGGCGAATCTGAAATGTCAATCTTTACTTTACAATGCCCTTTACCTTGGCGGTTATAATGCCAAGGTTTCCAGTAAAGTGAAAAAAATAGCGAAGGACTCTTTAAAGGTTTTCCTGGATAATGAGTTGCATTCAAAGCCGATTGGCATATATACCTGGAATGATGAGTTGAAAAAGATCTTTCAGCAGGACCGCTATCTGCAAAAACCTATACTTGCCGCTAAGGAAGTTGCGATGATGAAAAAGGTGGTGTTGAAAGATGAAAAAGCATCTTCAGCGTACGGCACAGCACTCTCTCTTGTAGAGCAGGTGAATAATCCGTTTCCACCGGAATATTGTGATTTCAGGTCAGCCGCAGAAAAAGAAGGCGGTAAATGTACCTATTGTTTCATACCTCCGGCAATGGCGCATGAAGCACAGCTTATAAAAAGACTCTACGGGAACAGGCCGATACCCGACAAATTCTCACTGATAGACGCCTTAATTAAGGAGATTCAATCGGGAAACATATCGTTAAAACCAAAAGAGAGTTCTGGCTGGTATGATTATAAAACATATACTCTGGAGCCGTTCGTACTGCCCGAAAAAATGATGGAAGCGGCAAAGCTTGCCTTCGGTAGTAATTATAAAAAAGAATTGATAAAACTGTTTAAAGCGGTTCTGGCATTGACACGCGAGACACATATCAAAAATCTTGAAATTGCACTTGCAGGAGCGGCAATGCCGGAGCCTGCGATTAAAATTTTTCCCGAGTTGACAATTGAGCCTATCGCTACCTATTATCTCCGCCTTGGCAAGTCTTACAGTTTTATCAGGAATGTATTGCAGAAATATTTTTCGGACAGCACTCTTACGCAGTCTTACCGCCCCCTGCCTGACGGTAAATCCAAATCGCAGGAAAACATACTCGACGAACTGAAAGCTGTTGAATCACTCATGTACGGGCTGTTTTCATTAACCGCTGAAGAGATAGGTTTGAGTGTAGAGGGAAACCTGTCAGATCGAAGCCCTGAACAAATGAAAGAGGACATGGAAAAGGCGCAGGCGTGGATCAAGACGTTTAAAGAAGATAAAGACCTGTTTGTAGATAACCGGATGATGGTGCCCGTGTTTTATGATATACAAAGGAAAAAGACAAAGGTATGGGTAGTTTTGGGATACTCGGTAAAGCCGCTGAATATCAATTATGAAAAACAGCCAACCTATACGGTCATTGATCCTAGAGGGAAGAAATCAAAAAAGAAGGTGGAGTTTCACAAGGAGAATAAGAAGATAGCCTACCCTGTAAGTGCGGAAGTATATACAGATAAGATTCTTAACCGGGAGGAGTTTCGTTCGCTTTGTGACAGCTTGAAAACGCAGGGGGCAATTTTAAAAGCTATCCGAAGCTCGAAAAAATAAATATAAATAACTGTAAATTATTAAGATTAATTATAAGAAGTTAAGAAGGCATAATTCATTAAACTTTAAACAATTACCCTCTTTTCCCCCTTTTTAATATTTCCAAATACCCTGTCGGGTAATATGGGAGATCTTGTCCTTTTTTGTAAAAAAGAGTAATTTTTTCAGCATTTAAAAAAAAATTGTTATTATATAGAATATAGGTTAGTAATATAGAAATGCCGCATGTTTAGCTTTTCAAAAGTAATGCTCGCATTGTCCATTATTATGTGAATAATGGAAGGGAGGGGGGAATTAATGAGAGCAGCCTACATTATAATTTTAAGCGCTGTAACTTTGCTATTTGCACAGCAAAATGAAATAAACGGCGTTATCTCACCGGAAGAAGAAACACGTATAATTAAGGAAGAAATCGCTGCAGGAAGAATGAGAGAAATTGTTCCAGGGCAGCATTCACCGCAGATTGAGCTTCCCTCGAGCTTTTATCGTAGCTCAGACAAAGCGTTCCCGCCCATTGGCAGCCAGAGAGGCGGCTCATGTACCGGGTGGGCTACGACATATTATTCCGCAACCTATCAGATCGCAAAGCGTGACGGATGGGACGCTCAGAACGGCGGAAGGGAATACAACTGTTCGCCCCACTGGACATATAACTTTATTAACGGCGGCTCCGATAACGGCGGGAGCATGACAAACAACAATGAAGTAATGATCCGGCATGGTGTTGCCACATGGGAAGACTTTGCCGAGGGCGTTCCAAACCGGGCTACCTCCTGGTGCTCAGACCCGGCTGTATGGCGTAAAGCAATTTATCACAGGATGAAAGAGAAAACAACCATCCGTGATGTGAATACTCCCGCAGGCCTTGAAATCCTTAAGGAACATATCATGGATGAGAAGTACGGCCTTACCTATTCAACAAACTCACCTTCATCCGGAAAGCATTGGGTATGGACGGATATTCTGGATGATCCATCCACCAATGAGGACGATCCTTTTGTCGGTGAGGAAGCATGCTACTATGTCAAGGAACTCAACGGAGGAAGGCATGCAATGGCTGTCATAGGCTGGAACGATCATATCTGGATTGATGTCAATCAAAACGGCTCTATTGACGATGGTGAAAATGGTGCATTGTTAATAGCCGAGTCGCACGGAACGAATGCGGGAAACGAGGGATTCTACTGGCTGGCTTATGACGCTTTGAATCCAACTTCCCTCGTGGCAAACGGCCCGAATACAGGGCGGGCTCCGGCTTTCCTGTCTCAACGAGTGTATGCTTTGGAACACAGGGAGTCACACACTACAAAAATGTTTGCTGAGTTTACTTTACAAACCGCAGCCCGTATCGATGTTGTTATAGAATTCCTCCGGGTAAAGACAACTGAAGAACCTCCTTTTTCAAATCCGGAGGATTCGTGGAAAGGGTATGTGTTCGGCACCATGAACAACAGCTCCGGTAACAGGCTGGGATTCGATGGTAACGACTATTCTTCGAATCCCTCCAGCGCGCCTGAAGGCACCTTTGTATTTGACCTCACCGATATATATCCTTCCGATGCCCAGCCGGATGATGAGTGGCGCTATGTCATGGAAGTAACTGACAGGGCTGCGGGTATGCCGGTGACCGTGAAATCGTTCAAGGTAATTGTCCCTGACAGGAGGGATTCAACCTTTGTTTCCCAGAACACCCCGGTAGAAGTGGATGATGATGTGGATTATGTGTGGGTTGATGTGCCGTATCATCCGACTTCAATTGTCAATGGTAAAGATTTATTTACAGGGAATAATTTGATGGTAACCGGAGCATCAAAGAATAGAATTACTTTTACAATCAATTCACTGAAACAGGGAGATTTTGTATTACAAGTATTTAATATTGCCGGGAAGAAATTGTGGGAATGTAAAGGTATTTCAGGGGTAAAAGCAATTCAATGGAATTTAAATAATGCTACCGGTTCTGTAAGCAATGGAATGTATGTGGTTTCATATATAGAGGAAGGGAAAGTATTTACAAAAAAGTTTTCAATAGTAAATTACAAATAATATATTATTTATATCTATTGGGGATAGGTCACTTTTTTAAAAAAATTTTTCAATTCAATAACTATTAATTCATTTTCATTAAAATGGGAGGGGGAAAGATGAAAAAATTAATAATTTTTTCAGCAGTCCTATTCTTGGGCTTTTCTTTAATTAATGCCCAGATTGATCTAAGCGGTACCGTTATCAACCAAGCAGATTTTCCGGTTGACAGCCTGGAAGTTGTCCTTAAGGGTCTGAGCCATAAGGATATTACAGATGTGGATGGAAAATTCCAGATCGCTGTAACTGAAATACTTACCCAGAATCAGAAAGAACTATCCGCGCCGAAGTTTAAGGGAA
>JAUXBV010000340.1 GCA_030619215.1 Fibrobacterota bacterium
AATTTGGAGGCCAGAAACCATTTTAGTGTGTTTCCTGTAAAGCTACATGCTAAAGAAGGAATGGTAGCGTCTTCGACCAATATACGGGCATTGATCGATGAGAGCCGTATTGATGAAGCGGTTTTGGTGTTGGGACATGCCTATCCTATTATTGCAGAACGTATCCGAGGGATGAGAAAAGGATTTGAGTTAGGTTATCCCACGCTTAATTTTAAATGCCCCTCTTCAGAGAAAGTAATTCCACCCCCCGGTGTTTATGCGGCGGAAGTTGAATTCAGGGATGTTAAGCTGTCGGGCGCATTATATTTCGGCAATTGCCCGACGTTTGAAAATAGAGATTACCATTTTGAATTTCACTCCCTGGATGCTATTGAATATGACCCGGGGATACATACGGAAGTTGCTCTATGGCTTCACAGTTTTATCAGGCCGGATGAAACCTTTGCGTCGGAAGGGCAGCTTGTTAAACAGATAACAAATGATATTAATATAATAAGACATTTTTTTAATAAGGAGTAGAAGTGATATGCCTCTTACAAAGGAGTGCAAGAAAGAGATAGTCAAAGAGCATGGAAAGGATGAGAAAGACTCGGGTAATACCGATGTGCAGGTTGCATTGCTTACCAAGCGTATCAATGACCTGACCGGACATTTGAAAATTCACAAAAAGGACCATCATACACGCTATGGTCTTTTAAAGCTTGTCGGCAAGAGAAGATCTCTTTTGGATTATCTTAAGAAAGAAGATATTGAAAAATACAGATCCCTGATTGCAAAACTTGGTCTGAGAAAATAGTTGTTTAAATCTTCTTGTTAAGATATATGCAGAAGGAATGAAGAGTTGATAATGAACCTGTTGTTATATTTTATTATAACGCCAGGCACACTCTTTTTGTTTGTAAAGTAAAAAAGTGTGCTGCTAATAGTTATTTAACATTTTTTATATGAGGTATTAAATGGGAATTCAAACAGTAGAAGCGGAATTTGATGGAATTAAAATTTCGATTGAGACAGGACGTTTTGCAAAGCAGGCCAGCGGATCTGTTGTCATAAGAATTGGAGATACAATGATTCTTACAACAGCCTGCTCCGGTTCACCAAGGGAAGGAATAGATTTCTTCCCTCTGACTATAGAGTTTATTGCAAAAACATACGCTGCAGGAAAAATTCCGGGCGGCTTCTTCAAACGGGAAGGAAGGCCCAGTGAATCCGAAGTTTTGAGTGCCCGGGTTGTAGACCGTCCCATCCGTCCTCTCTTTCCTGAAGGCTACAATAATGAAGTACAGATTATCAATACGGTCATATCCGCTGATGAGAAATTCAGCGCTGATATTATGGCAATTAATTCTGCCTCCTGCGCATTAGGCCTTTCCGACATACCGTTCCTTGAACTGATAGCCGGTGTACGGATAGGTATGGTTGATGAGAAATTGAAAGTATTTCCAACCATTGAAGAGACGGGAAGCGGCGGATTTGACCTGGTGGTGGCAGGAACAGAGCAGTCTATTATGATGGTTGAAGGCGGAGCCAATGAGATAGCGGAAGAAAAGGTAATAGAGGCTATTCTGTTTGCTCACGAGCATATTAAAAAGCTCATTGCCTTGCAAAAAGAGCTTATCGATAAAGCAGGCATACAAAAGAAACCCTTTGAGCCACCCGAGCAGGAGGATCCGGAGATCGCGCTTGCTGTTAAGGAGCTCATTAAAGATAGAATTCATGATATCAGTTTTGCAGGAGACAAAAAGGAGCGTTACAAGGGCCTGGATGAGCTTCTGACAGAAGTTAAGGAACAGCTTGCAGAGCGCTTTGAAGAAAAGGAAGCTGAGATTAAAAAAGCGTTTCATGAGATCGAATCCGGCGATATGCGCTCAGCGATTTTAGAAACCGGTATCCGCATCGGCGGCAGGGATTGTGATACTGTCAGGGATATCACTTGTGATATGGACATCCTTCCCCGAGCCCATGGGTCCGCACTTTTCACCCGCGGCGAGACTCAGGCTCTTGGAGTTACAACACTGGGAACCAAGCTGGATGAGCAGCGTATCGACGGTATTCAGGCTGAGTATAAAAAATCGTATATGCTTCATTATAATTTTCCACCTTTCTCGGTAGGTGAAGCAAGGCGCCTCGGTGCTGTCAGCCGCAGGGAAATGGGTCACGGGCATCTTGCGGAGCGCTCCCTTGCCCCCATTCTTCCCAATGATAAGAGCTTTCCCTATACAATCCGCCTGGTTTCCGAAATACTGGAATCAAACGGATCATCTTCAATGGCGTCGATCTGCGGCGGTTCACTGGCACTGATGGCGGCAGGAGTGCCCATTAAAGCACATGTCGCAGGTGTGGCCATGGGCCTTATTAAGGAAGATGATAAAGTAGTTATTCTAACCGATATCCTCGGAACCGAAGATCATATGGGCGATATGGATTTGAAGGTTGCCGGAACACGTGACGGTATTACCGCAATACAGATGGATATTAAAATTCACGGGATCACCCCGGAAATCATGAAAGACGCTCTGGCAAAAGCCCATACTGCCCGGTGTAAAATAATCGATGTTATGGAAAAGACAATTGCAAAACCACGGCCGGATCTCTCTCCGTATGCGCCGCGTATAACCTCTATTACTATTGATAAAGAGAAAATCGGCGATATAATCGGGCCCGGTGGAAAGATCATCCGCGAGATTCAGGAAGAGACAGGAACAAAGATAAATATTGAAGATGACGGCACAGTACAAATTTTCGCAACTGATAAGAATGAGGCTGAAGCTGCCCTGGAAAGGATCAAGGCTATCGTTGCGGAACCGGAAATGGGTGCAGTTTACGAAGCAAAAATAAAAAATATTGTAGAATTCGGGGCTTTTGCCGAGTACATGCCGGGGAAAGAGGGCCTTATTCATATTTCCGAGCTTGATACAAAACGCGTCGCAAAGGTTGAAGATGTTGTAAAACTTGGTGATGTGGTTAAGGTAAAACTTATCGGTTTTGACCGCGGGAAAGTAAGACTGAGTATGAAAGCACTGATAGGGGATAAAAGATAAGATTGGAGTGGTTGAGTAATTAAAGAAATTTTAGATTTTAGATTTTTGATTTTTGATTTGGAATATGGATTTTATTTTTTAAATATTAAATCTCGTGTCCGCCGCTCGCTTCCGCACACGCTTCCGCATAGCTTCAGCGACGCGGAGTAGCTTCAGCGGAGCGGAGAAAATTTATTGAAGGTGGAGAAATCTGCAATCTAAAATCCACGGGAAAGTAAGGCTGAGTATGAAAGCACTGATAGGGGATAAAAGATAAGACTGGAGTGGTTGAGTAATTAAAGAAATTTTAGATGTTAGATTTTTGATTTGGAATAAGGATTTTATTTTTCAAATCTTAAATCTTAAATCTGCAATCTAAAATCCACATCACTCCAATACTCCAATCTTAACGTATCTATTATGCAATCACAAAAAATCATTTCCGTTAAACGTCTTCCCCATGCAAAAGAGCTTCCCATACCTCAGAAAATGACTCCGGGCTCAAGCGGCTGCGATATTTCAGCGGCTGTTGAGGAGAGTATTACAATCAAGCCGGGAGAGCGCGCCCTGGTTCCAACAGGATTCTGTTTTGAAATACCGACAGGCTATGAGGTTCAACTGCGCCCCAGAAGCGGCCTCGCCTGGAAACACGGTGTCACCATTTTAAATACGCCTGGAACAATTGATTCGGATTACCGGGGCGAAGTTAAGGTTATACTGGCCAACCTGGGTACGGAACCCTTTGTACTGAAAAGAGGAGAAAGAATCGCACAGCTAGTGCCAATGGCCGTTGCCGCTGATCTGGAGTTTAAGGAAAACGCCTCTCTTACAGAGACTGAGCGCGGTATAGGCGGATTTGGTCATACAGGGAAATAAGCTATCCAATACATATCAAACTTCTATTATAAAAAGAACCTCCCGATTTTACTTTTTAGATGGTGATTTTCAGTAAAATTAATCTTATTATTCTGCATCAAATTATATTGTAACTTTTTTGGCGGCAAATTCGTTTTTTATATAGATTAATTAATAGGGAGCCTATTATTCAATTGCTGTATTCCTTCACTTTACAACCTACGTTATAAGTGAAAGGGGCAGGTTATGATTGAAACAATTGAGTTTATATTAGAGATAACAGGACTACCTAAAACAGTGGAAAATTACCAGAAGATACACGATCTATTACTTAAAGAGGATTTTGCCACGGTAATCGAAGAATATAAAATGGCAGCATAAAAGCGGCTGTTTTATAGCTGTTTACTTTTTTCGGGGGAGAGGAGGGGAAATTGATGATAGAGGAGAAGCTAGTAAAAAAGCTGAAAAAGGATGAAAGAACTCAGAAAACTGATGATGAGCTTAAAAAAATCCTTGAAAAGTATGACTTTGTGCCTGATTTTATCCCCAACATACGAAAACTGCTCTCGGAAAATAAATCCATTCATAATTTGAAAATCCAGAGAAAAAAATCACCATAATTTTTCCAATATCCACTACAATCTTTCCTGGTATTAATACTCTTTTGTAACTTTCCTTCAATAAACGCTAGGTTAAATTTTACTCATCGTGTTTAGCTGATTCATACCCTACGAGTATAAATGAACACTTTAAACTTTAGTTGTTAGTGAGAATTATCCTCGCAGAGGATAACTACCAATGGAATAATTCCAAGGGGTAATAAATTACCTCCTTGTCATTAAACTTCCTATTGTCCGTTTAATATGTTTAACTTTATTTTAGCTAATAGTATATTAT
>JAUXBV010000170.1 GCA_030619215.1 Fibrobacterota bacterium
AAGATATCTATGCCGGATATAAGGAAAAAGGGCTGGAAATAATTGCGATCAGTGAAGACGGCGTTAAAAAAACGGCAAAAACAAAACAAGCGGTAAAAGTAAATAAAATGCCATTTGTTATTGTTATGGATAAAAGCAAAAACCTTCTGGGTCAGTTTCAGGCCTTTGCTGTGCCTTCAATCTATTTAATTACACAGGATGGAAAGATACAATTCACTCATTCAGGTTACATGCCCGGTGATGAGAAAAAACTTGAAAAGGAATTAAATACTCTCTTTCAAAAGGAAGAGAAAAAAAACGAAGAGGTAAAAGAAAAAGATACGGGGAAGAAAGAAGGATAGATAATTATGTTGCAAATAATAGCACTTATTATTGCGCGGTGTGGCAGGCTTTTTTTATTTGTAAATTAAAGCTCTGTATCTTCTCACCTTTGTGGCAACTGCACTGCGTGGATTTGTTACACACCAACATTTTTATTCTAAACCATAATGGAAAAAAAGAGGACGCACTGAAAAACAATGCGTCCTCTTTTGGAGCGGGAAACGGGGATCGAACCCGCAACCATCACCTTGGGAAGGTGACACTCTACCATTGAGTTATTCCCGCATGATATAGGCATTAAGATAAATCCATCCCTTATATGTGTCAACAGTTTCACTTGTGGTTTCCGTACTTATATCGTATTTTTAGAAAACTATTTTATTTAGAATTGTTTTTATTGTATAGTATTATAATAATTGCTGGGAAAATAAAAGCAGGATAAACGTATAATGTTTTTAATGGCCATTATTGGAATAGCCTTCTTTCTCATACTTATTCTCATTGCCATACGCTTTGGAATTGCTAAACAGAAATTGGAGAGTGATAGGGAGAACCAGCCTGTTATCCACACAAGCGGCATATACTCTATTGTAAGAAAATCTCCCCGTGAAGATGTTAAAGCCATGAAACCGTCAAAGGAAGAAATAAGTCAATATTTAACCGGTCAAAACGTAGATATACATGAGATTAAACTATCTGAATCGGACAAGGATGCTTTAATCTCCTCATGGGAGACAGCACTGGAGAATTCAATAAAAGAAATTGAGGAAGGAGATAATAAAGGCCTGGAATTTTATTTTTACGATTTTAAGGATAATGATGAAGTATGTAAAAAATTTCTTGCAAAAGGCAGTTTTATTACCCGTCAAGAAATATATAAACATCCTGAACTTATTCCTCCTTTTCATCTCGGTTGCAGGTGTATTTTACGATGTCATCATGGTATAGAAAAAGTGAAAGATACAACGGCAATCGGTATGAGGCCTTTTTTACAAGACGGCAAAGTGCCGCCCCTTCCCGAATGGAAACACATTTTAAAAATATGATACAAAGGTACCGCCTGGATGAAATCATGCTTTAAAAAACTCTTATGGTGCATCTGTGTTTTACTACTCTTTAATTCGGAAATTTTTGCCGCAATAGGCCAGTCTGCAATTATTACACTCTCCTTTCCCTTTGGCGCCCGATCAACAGGCCTGGGTGAAACTTTCACCGGAATCGCTGATAATGTAGATGCAACATTTTACAACCCAGCAGGACTTGGCCAGGCTCCCCTTGCCTATACCTGGAAAGCTCATTTTCCACTCCCGGATATAGGGTTAACCACCATCGTTGCAAAGCATAAACGCACCTTTGGTAAGAGAGAGAGAATTTGGGTCGGGACCAGCAATAAGGGGTTGGTGCTTTTTAACGGGAAAGTCTGGACCACTTATGAAACCTACCTGATTGAGGAAGACGAGGATTTAATTGATATTGCAGAAAAATTTCTTAATGTGGATGACAAAAACCTCATGGATAAAGCTGTTAAACTCCTTAGAGAAAAGAACAAAATCGGCACTAACCGCTCTCATTTTATTAAAGAGGTCATTTCACCAAATCTTCTGGATTCAATCCGAAATTCAAAAAACAGTGCTCCGGTCATTGAAAATATTATCACTTCTATAATTAACCTTGATCCATCAGATCAAAATGCGACTCGAATATATGGAATAATAGCAGCAAAAGTCGATTCTTTGAAGGCTGACAGCATCTCGGATGAGCTGGTAAAGGTATTCGAACTTCGGGACGTCAAGTTTTCCGAACTTGTTGAGCTTAAAATTCCCTTTAGCATAGCCATTCAGGATACCATAACAGCACTTGCTTTGGATGCTTCCGGGCGGCTTTGGGTTGGTACAAAGAGCGGGCTGTGGCGCTATAACGGCACCACCTGGAATAATTATACAATACTGGACGGCCTCCCCTCAAATACAATTACCGGCATAGCAGTAGGCTCAGGCAATAATATAGCTATCGGCACCGATAGGGGAATCGGACTCTTCTCTGACGGTGAATGGAGCAGCTACGGCATTGAAGAACAGCTCCCCGACACTTTCATCACATCAATTACATACGGAGAAAACGATGTTCTCTATGCGGGTACCGCTTCAGGGCTGGTTAAAATTGCCGACTCTTCTTTAACAGTTTATGATACGTCGGATGGTTTGCTGTCAGGAGAGGTTTTTGCACTTTTCTTCGACTCGGAGAATAAACTGTGGATCGGCAGCAAAGGCGGCGTGACTATCTATGATGAAGTCTCATGGAAACGTTATCAATTTCCGGGAAGTGAAGCCTACTGCCTTGCAGAATATAAACCCGGCATTATGTGGATAGGAACAAACAAGGGAGCTATCAGTTACCATGCCGGACGTATTAAAACCGATAAAAGCGGTAAAAAGACCCAAGCTCCTCCAAAATGGAAACACTTCCATTCAAAAAATGCCCTTGAAGGAAACTGTATAAATGATATCACCATACACGGAAAAGATATCTGGCTGATTACTGAAAAAGCTGTCAATCAATATGAATGCGGCGACATGGAGATCACTCTGTTTTACGAGCCGTTGCTTCCCGCATTCGATATTCCCGAGTTATGGCACGCAACCCTTGCCGGGATTTATCCAACCGAGGAGTGGGGAACAATAGGGGGATATATTAATTACCTTAACTTCGGGGAGAGTGAGATTTATGACGCGTATGGAAGGAAGACCGGGGTTATTTCTTCGTTTGAATTTGTTGCTGCCCTCTCCTACGGACTGCAGCTTAAAGAGGATTTTTCATTCGGATTGAATATTAAATACGCTCACAGCGCGCTGGCGCCAGGTATAGGTGAAGGCGATGAGGGGATCGGACGAACCTTTGCTATAGACGCTGCCATTCTCAAGAGAAACCTGTTTGTTAAAAACCTGAATTTAGGATTTTCCATTTTAAACATGGGGCCTCCTGTTTTTTATATAAGCAAGGACGAAGCCGACCCAATACCTTTTACCCTGCGACTCGGATTGGCATATACAATAGTACAGACGCCTGTTATCAGCCTTATGGCAGCGCTGGATATCGACAGGGAAATAGTCTATAACGAACCCTATGAAGACCCTTCACCCTTCTGGGTAGCTTTAATTAAGGGACTTAATGACGAACCGATGAGACAGGAGCTGGAAGAGATAATTAGCCACTGGGGTATCGAGTTCTGGTATGCCTATTTTGTTGCTTTACGTATGGGGGTAATGATCGATGAAGCCGGTTCACGGCGGGAGCTTTGCATTGGCCTGGGCCTGAGATACGGGAATTTCAGTATAGACTGGTCATATATTCATTCTCCACGATGGTCTCAGGCCAGAGATGGCCAATGGCGCTTTTCATTCATCTTTGCCAGGTAAATTAATATAGATGAGCCAATTGCACGTGTGACCTTCAGGTTAAAAGTCTTGAGAATTGCTTAATAATGTTATTACCTTAATATGTAATTATTTTTCTGTTTCTTATTTGTCATTAATTACTATTTAATAGCGTGAATTATTCCCATGAACAAAAAAGCATGCCTCTTTAAATATTTCCATATACCATTTGTATTAATCTGTCTGTTATTCACATTCTCCTATTCTGCCGGGGGTCTGCCTCGTAAAAGCAAAGTGTTCGGTGAGCCGGGCAACATTCGGGTACACCCCTATCTCTTTAACGGTTTCTCCAGGAAAAACCTGTCGCGCATGAGGTCAAGCTCTCCCTACGGCTATAGTATTCTCAATTGCGGCAGCAATAAAATCGACACCCTTAAGATCATTGCCTTGCGGGTAGAATTTCAAATTGACAGTTCATACTCTACCACAGGCAACGGACTCTTCGGTATATTCAGGACAAGTAAGGGCACCAGGGAGGACCGTAACGAATGGGAATACTATAATAATAAGTCATATATCTATGACAACCTGCCCCACGATTCTTTATACTTTGCAAACCAGCTTGAATTTGTAAAAAAATATTTCTGGAAAGTATCAAACAAACACCTTTTCATCGACTTCACCATTTACCCCAGGGGAAAAGATGAAGAGCATGCCTATAAAGCCCCTGAAAAAATACCAAAGTATTCTCCCGGTGCAAAAAAAGGGAAAGAGTCATGGGATGACTACTATCTTCGTCGTACTGTCGGACTAATGAAGTTCGTACGCGACGCGATACGGGCCTCAGACGCCGACCCTGACTCCCCTTTTAAAAACCTGGTTGTCGATCAATCAAGCGGCCACAATATTATCTATGAGGAAACGGTTGATACGATAACGAATGACACCATAAGAACAAGGGCTGCGATTCTCGTTTTCCACGCCGGCGCATCATACCTGACGGACGGCGGCTGGGACGGCTACTTCGGCCAGGACACCCCCTCCGATATGATCGATGCATTTGTATCAACCGAGTTTTTTGACTACTTTGCAAGTGATACAAGCATCGGGCTGGATACGTTGTCGGGCATTGCCGGAATACTGGTAAATAAAAACGCCGCCAACCAGATGATAATTGACGAAGTAATGATGGTATCCGAGACGTCAAACCAGGACAGCCTGAACTGGGGTATCCACGGTATCATGGTAAACCAGGTTGCGCGTCAGATAGGCATACCCGATCTCTTTTCCACAATGAGCGGAATCTCCGGGATCGGAGGCTTCTGCATTATGGATTTTGCCGGATACTCCGCAGGCAGGGGCTTTATCCCTCCCTGGCCTTCCGCCTGGGTCAGGGCATTCATGGGATGGGACAGCCCGAAGATTATTGAACCGGGCAACTTGCAAGCTGCCGCAAATCTCACTTCAATAAGCACAGCCAATTCTAATGACACAACAATACTATTGATACCTATCAATAATCATGAATATTACCTGATTGAAAACCGGCAAAGGAACCTGACCGGCGATACAACACTGTTTAACTATGATACAATTGAAGGTTTCGACCCTCTAATCGACGGCTCGGTTGTTATCAGCCCCTATGACCATGTAAACCTTGCCAAAAATGTACTGAGCACATTTCCGGCAAGCAGTAACGTAATTGACTCCGTCTACAACTTCGATATAAGCATTCCTGCTGCCGGAATCCTTATCTGGCATACTGACGAGTATATCATCCGGGACCATCTGGAGCAGAATGTTGTAAATGCAGACTCTTCATACAGGGGCATATCCCTGGAAGAGGCAGATGGTGTTGTTGATCTCGGTGTTATGTTTCAGGATATTTTTTATCAGGCAGCGTTCGATTATGGGGGTGCTGCGGATGTATTCCCCCATTACACATCGGAAAACAGTGATAGGGTCAATATGATGGGGCCTTTTACCAGACCGTCAACGCAGAGCAATGACGGAGGCCATACCTATCTTAAAATCAGAATAGGCCCTAAAAGCAGCAATATCAAAAAAGAGGTAATGATTATCGAGGGAAAACTCGTTTATAACTTCCCTGATTCTATCTTTGTAATTTCAGTTGAAAGTGACACGACATCTGTATCAAGCCTCCCCAATTGGCCGATACGCGTTTTCCCGGACAAATTCTACGAACCGGTTTTATGCAATGTATACAATAACGGCGACACCCTGGAGCTTGCGGTAGTTGATACATCAGGTAGAGTGTACATCTGGTCGGCACAAGGTGACAGCAACCTGTTCTGCGGTGAAAAAGAGGCGCTCCCTTCAATTCTGTATTCAAACGATACACTGTATAATGACTCAATCTCATTCCTCGCAAGAGTACCGCGACCGGCATCTATGCCGACAAGCATTAATACACGAAGCGTATACATACCTTCAAAAGACGGGAATATTTACATATTAAGAAGCATCGATTCAACGGCTGCCGTGTGGGATACCATTAATCTCGGCCAGCCCGCCTCTTCATACGTGTGTAATTTTAACGGAACAGAATGGGCAGTCGGTTGTGCAAATGGCAGTATCGTATTCGGCGATGATGCTACCGGTGATGTTACGGTAACTGCCACCCCCTTCACAGCTCCTGTTCAGTCACTTGCTGCTGTCAATGGGCCAAACGGCACTCTCGCAGCGGTTACCAGCAAAGGCGAATTGTTTATTTGCTCACTCGGAAGCGTGCGCAGCTCATTCACCCTGGGCTCACTGGATATTACCGACGTATATCCTCCGTTTACTCTTGCAACCGCTGATCTTGACCAGGACAATGTTGTTGACATTGTGGTCTGTGACAGGAAACAGGGGTTATGGCTGCTTAACTACAATGAAGTTACCGACTCGCTCTCGTTCGATCAGGAGTGGGTCGGCTGGCCTAATGACTGGGCCGGCAGTCACCGCCTGGACACTGCCCGTGCAGCTATTCCGGATAACGAATCGGCCCCGTCCATAGCGGACCTTGACAACGACAATATGCTCGACATCATTGTCGGCGGGACAAACGGTATATATGCTTACAATCACCGGGGCATGTTGCTTGTAGAGTGGCCGGCACTGCTTGACACACGCTTCTGGTACCAGCGCGGCAGCGTCAAATCAACACCAACGATAGCTTTAGAGCCAAACACCTCCGACCCACTGATAATCTTCTCCTCCCCTACCGGGGAGAATGTTACCTTTGCCGTTGCACATATTGACTCATCCAACCCGAGCACAGGTACTATATACTACACAAAAACAGACGGAATAATAGACAGTGTTACCGGCCTGAGTGAATCATTTATCGATTCTCTCCTTGTCATTGGCGACTCTCTGGTTCTGCCCTATATCATGCCCGGAGGGTATGTTGACGCATTCAACATGCACGCGAAAAGGCCGACAAC
>JAUXBV010000572.1 GCA_030619215.1 Fibrobacterota bacterium
CATCTTTTAGCGCCATAGCACTTTGAATCCTGACTACATACCCCGGTATGAAATCGGAATTTAAAGCACTCTGTCATCTGAAATAAGCGTCATGCGAAAAGAAGGGGATTTTGGTCAGACACTATACAGCAGAACTGAAGGTTATTTGCAGAAAATAATTTTTAACGAGAACGGGAACGAGAACAAGGTTATTTTTCAGGCGGCAAGGATGGAGAGTGCAAAACGCTGTATGCCCTATGAATAAAGGGATTAACGAGTTTTTATCAGAGAATAGTATTGCAGAATCATAATCCGAAGGTCGTAAGTTCAAGTCTTACCGCCGCTACCATTTTAAAAACCCTGTAAACAAAGCGTTTACAGGGTTTTTATTTTCAAAATTATAGTTTCACTTTTTCATTAGGTTTCTTGCAGGGATGCCGGCAGAATCACCTTTGGAATTGGCTTCCTGATATTTATCTGTGCCTGATTTACTAACCCTAACGGGTTTTCCAACGGATCCGTGTTCTCAGGCCGGTGTTCTCAAACTGCATTTCCAGACTCAATCGTTCAACATCTTTCATTAGTCCGGGATCTTCCTGTTCGGTTATAATCGGGTCCGGCTGTTCAGGCTGACGAACGCTGCCATAGATACTGCTTGCAACGTTGTAATCCTTCCAGAGCCATTTACCACCCGGGGGATGGAAGGGTGTACAGCCTATTAGCTTATAGTGTGCAGTGGGAGCATTGTCGATTGTCGTGTACCCACTGGCCAGCAGGGGATAGAGATAGCCCGCATTGCGCATGGCAGCTGCCCGTTCGTACTCTGCCCCGGCGGCATACAGGCTCTTGAGTTGCTTGATACAGCCGGCGGGTACAACTTCGAGACGTGCCCCGTTCAGTGAATCGCGGGCTATCCGGACCACCTTTCCGCTGTCTGACCACGGGATATTCCTTATTATGAGGAATCCATCCTTCACCTCAAGGCCATACCTGAGTTTAAGCATTCCTAACAGTTCAAAAGTACACACCCACGCATCCCTGCCTGTTATCTCGTAGAAGCTGAGTTTCATATCGAAGAAACCTCGCCCGCCTTTTTGCGTTGATGCTGCAGTCTGCCTTAGGTACCTTATTGTTCTTTGCGGATTGCGGGTTTCGATTGCGAGCGTGCATGGTCGCGTCAGTACTGAGAGTGCTATAGGGATGAACATCATCTCACTATTCCGGCCGCGTGTCATGACATTTGCCCCGAACGCACCCATAATATCGCCACTGCCCAACGCGATTACGGGATCGGCGTCATGGACCGCAAAATGAATTCCGGGCCCAAAGTCATCAATCATCGCTGAACTGGCGGGAGCGAATTGCATGAACATTTTTAATAGCGACTTGGTAATATTGGTCCAGGCCTGGTCAGTGAGATTCAGTGAGAGCGTTACCACCGGATCCGGCGAGAATTGTGGAACCTGCAAATTTGTCCCGTCCTCGCGCGATGCAACTAATTGTTTCATAGACCTGTATATCGAACTGTCTATTAGGGGCAGGATAAAAGTGGTCACTTCTAACCCACCATCGTCGGTATCATCAAACCGTATAGCTATTGGATCAAAGAACTGACGCCAGAACCGAGAGTAATTATTAACATAGGATTTATACGCCTCCGCCTCGCTCTTAGTTACATGTGCTATCGGCGTGTTCAGAACGGTGTTCATTCCCGCGAGTGTACCGTACTTGGCCGATTTGACTACCAAGTCACTGTTGATGGAGTAGTCTTTTTTGAGAAAACGGTCAGACACGTATCCCTTCTGAACAAGATCTTCGAGTGTGGAGACTTTGCTCATGCCGTCGAGTTTTGCAAGTAACGCGCAGCTTGTTATGAATTCCATTTCCGCTCGTGCAGTCATACGCCGAAGCTGAGCGATTTTTACTTCCGGTCCAACGAGTCTTCTTATGAATGGATCAGAAAAGAAGACGTATGCGCGTGTCTCTTTAACCGGTGCGAGCTGAGTCAGCATATAACAAAATTCTGCGCTTTTACCGAGGCTGCCTTTTCCTTTTGCATCATGCAGGGATATCACCATTTCGAGTTCAGATTTGCTCATACTAACAATTATAAAATCATCTTTCATTATCCAGAATACGCTATCACCACCGGCTGTCTTTTTTTCGGTGATCTTCTTTTCTGACAATTCAAGTACACCTGCCATCTTCAGCAGCGCATTGATCTCTTGCCTGTTGCCAACGCGCAAAATAGCGGTGATGTCCGTGCCATCGATGAAGAACATGTCAGGGGATGTCAACGCCATTTCTTTGACTGCACCCGATTTGAGCAATGTGCTGAGCCACTGTTCGTTAAAACCAAACCGCTTGAGATAGCGTTTCTTCAGGTGGTAATCTATGTGTCTGCTGGTAACCAAACCGCCAAGCTGCGACATAAAGTCGGAGCCCTCGTTAAGGAAAGATAGCAACGCGGCGGGTTTTGCCACGTAAACGAAAAAACGGTCGTGCGGAACAACATCGGCAATCGCCAGTCTGCCGCCCTTTTCTCCTTTCAGCATTTTCCGGTATAGGTGTGACTTGACAGTGACTCCCGTAATCGTATTTATGGGTACGGTAACACCGGATGGCATGGCGTCTGACTCATTGAGTACCTGCATCTGGAGGGTTTCTCTCACGGCAGCCCGACCGCCTAACACCCCGGAGACAGATGTACGTGCGCCCCCGCGCCGC
>JAUXBV010000458.1 GCA_030619215.1 Fibrobacterota bacterium
AACAAAGCTGACCGATTCTACGGACTATTTTTCACTTTCAGGAACAAATGTTGTATGGGTAAAATCCGGAGATATTTATCTCTATAACGGTTCTTCCGTTGAGCAGATTACAAGCAGCGCAGCATATGACTTTGAACCACATGTTTCCGGCGATAATATAGTATGTATGGCAGTAGTAGATTCCTGGAATGATATTGAAATCTACCTGTCACAGCCCATTATTAAGAAAATTTATTCCATAGAAACAACCGCCGAAAATGGCACAATACTGCGAAGTCCTGAACAGACATACTATAACAATGAAACTGAAGTTACTCTGACAGCAATACCAGATCCCGGTTATCAGTTTTCAGGTTGGAGTGGCGATGTCTCAGGTACTTATCCAAATATTACGATAGTAATGGATAAAGATAAGCAAATCACAGCCACTTTTATAGTTGAATAAGGAATTTATTATACAAAAGGGGTATTAACAAAAAGAAAAAAGGAGGAGGATTCTCTGAGCATTATAAAAACATTATTCGCGGTAGCTATGACAGCATCGGTATGCATTTCACAAAATGTAACTATAAGCGGCATAGTAACGGACACAGGCGGTACTGCCATAGAAGGGGCTGCTGTACAGCTTGAAAAAGCCGGCCTGCCGACAACTACGGGAGCTGACGGGAGCTTTACGATTACCGGGACTGTAGGTATCATCGGACAAATGAACCAGCCTTTGCCGCACATGCACATAGTAAAGATTGACAACGGTGTATTATGTATAAATATTCGGGAAAAATCGACAGTAGAGATTACTACCTATACTCTGCAAGGAAAGGTTATTTCTGCACTACAAAAAACAATGGATGCCGGAACACATTCCATAGCTATGCCCCGCATAGGAGCAGGGGTGCATTTTTATAAGGTTAAAACAGGCGGCAGCGAGTTTGTTATAAAAAACCATTCGATTGGCCGAATATCGGCAGGTTTAGCGGTATCCACTCAGGGTGCCTCTTCTACTGCCCTGGCCAAAGAGGAAAGAAGATATATACCTATAAATGATGTTATCGCAGTAACGAAAACCGGGTATCTGAATTACAGGGTGATAGTAACAAACTCAGATACAAGCGGAATAGAGATAGAGATGATTGTTTGTGCAGATACAGTAATAGATATTGATGGCAATGTATATCAGGCAGTGCAGATAGGCAATCAGGTTTGGACAGTAGAGAATTTACGGACAACAAAATTTAATACCGGAGAAAATATTATCTATATAACCGATGATGAAAAATGGGATGGCCTTACTACACCGGGATATTGCTATTATAATAACACAACAGATAAAGATAGCATAGTAAAATTCGGCGCTATCTATAACTGGCATACGGTTAATACAGGAGCACTTGCTCCTGAAGGCTGGCATGTGCCTGCAGATTCCGAGTGGACAGAGTTGGAGGACTATTTAGTACTTAATGGGTATAACTGGGATGGAACTACAGATACTGCAGAGCTCAACAAGATAGCGAAATCAATAGCAGCGAAGACCGATTGGTTTCCAGCATTTAAAGAAGGTGACATTGGAAATGACATGCCGGCGAATAATAGTACAGGTTTTTCCGCTTTGCCCGGCGGTAGCCGTGTCTACTTTGGTGAATTCAATCACATTGGCCACTACGGCTGGTGGTGGACTGCTACGGAGTTCCATGAATCAGCCGTATATTACCGTAACCTCTACCAGGACTGGGACTATCTGCAAAGAGCCAACAACGGAGGTAAGGATTATGGTTTTTCTGTCAGGTTGGTGAAGGATTGAAAAGATTTTTCCACCTTCGATAAATCTTCGGCGGACATGAGATTGACGATTGCAGATTTCAGATTTTTTTTATTGAAAATATTATTTAAGGTTTTAACAAAAAGAAAAATCAATAACAATCAATCGAAAGGACGTGGTTTTATGCTCTACAAATCAATAGTAATAATATCCTCTATTTTTATAACTTTCTCCCTAAGCTTTGCTGATTTGAATGATGGATTGGTTGCGTATTACCCCTTTAATGGTGATGCTCAAGATGCAAGTGATAATGGATATCACGGTGTCGTAAACGGTGCAACTCATGTAACTGATAGGTTTGGGAAATTAAATGGTGCTTTAAATTTTGATGGGGATGACTTTATCGAAATTACTGACAATCCTGATTTTGACTTAGATTATGTGACAATTTCAGCGTGGATTTCTCCGGATATAGAATACGGAGAACGAAGTGTTTTTACAAAGGATAATTTTAACCGAGGATATTTCTTAAATGTTACTTCCAATAAAATCTGGTTCAGTGTGGGAGATGGCAGCTGGCACCACCTTACCATTGAAAGAACACTTCCCCGAAACCAGTGGTCCCATTTGGTAGGAACTTTTAATGGTAACGTTTTAAAATTATACATAAACGGAGAATTAGCAGGTGAAAAACTTTGGTCAGGTATTATTGTAAGCGGGAGCAGAACACTTCAAATTGGAAGGAATGGTTGGTACACCCATATATCTGAACTCTATTTTATCGGCTCTATAGACGACATCCGCATTTATAACCGAGCACTCTCAGAACCAGAAATTGTAGCGCTTTTTGAAGAAGACCAAAAAATAAACTTCTCCGACTTCACCATCTCCAAAGCCATGATAGAGTTTAATAAACTACCTGATAATGATGCTTTCGAAATTAACGGCGAATTTACCCTTGCAGAGGAAAGTGACGGTATCAATCCGGCAAATGAAAACGTTGAAATAAGCCTGGGCAGTCTTGAAATTACTATACCAACCGGCTCTTTCTCTGACGATAATGGTAAATATGAATTCAATGGGACTATTAATAACGTTGAGATCGATATGGAAATCGAACAGCTTTCTTCTGCCACCTTCAGTTTTACTATTGAATCCAAAGGTGTCAATATAACAAGTATAACTAATCCGGTTGAAATAACATTACTAATTGGAAACGATGGAGGAGAGAAATATATCAGGCTGAATGGTGAGCTTAAGTTCGAGAATGAAGAATAATGGTAGTAATAAATTAAGGCTCTGAAAACTGTTTTTAATTCTGAAAACTGATAACTGTTTTTAAAATTTACACATAAACGCATTTACGCTTAAACACATCAACCCAATAAGTTAAGTATAAGTATTTACAAAATGTTCGAACACAAAATAAACAACAATATCTTATTAAGGCTTATCAGCCATAACGATGCTGAAGAGCTCTTTACTACTGTGGAGAAAAACAGGGAGTTTCTGCGTGAATGGTTACCCTGGGTAGACGAGACAAAGACCGTTGAAGATATTACCACTTTCATAAAAACCTCATTAAAGCAGTATGCAAATAATGAAGGGCCTGTCTGTGTTATAGCACAGGACAATGAAATAATGGGTATTATCTCCTTTCACGGTATAAACACGAAAAATAAAAGCGGCGGAATCGGATACTGGCTCTCCGAAGACCACAACGGCAAAGGAATAATGACACAATGCTGTAAGGTAATGGTTGAATACGGTTTTAATGAACTGGGGCTGAACCGTATTACCATCCCAGCGGCTAAGATCAATAAAAAAAGCAGGGCAATTCCCGAACGGCTCGGCTTCACCGAAGAAGGAACATTACGGGAAGCTGAATGGCTCAATGACCATTTTCACGATATGGTGCTGTATTCTATGTTGAAGAGGGAATGGGACACTACTGATAACTGAAAACCGTTAACTGTTAAATGAACAGTAGGAAGTTATACTTCCAGTGTGAATTATGCCTTAAAGGTATAACAGTTTTTAAAGGAATTA
>JAUXBV010000144.1 GCA_030619215.1 Fibrobacterota bacterium
CGGATAATGTTTATCTCCGGGGATATAAAATTTCTGAAGATATGCCTTTTGCTAATAAAACACTACTGGAAATAACTGAGCTTGCCGGCACTGCCCGGATACTTATCGTTCTCATAATAAGAGATGGAAAAAGTATAATGCCTACCGGCGCAGAGCATATTTATCCGGGAGATGAGATTATTGCAATTATGCCGGATGAATCTCTGGAAATGTTTCGGAAACTGCTCAATAAGAATGACAGCAAGCTTAAAAAGATTGTTATCTTCGGTGACTCGCTCACAGCGGTTCACCTTGCAGAAACGCTCGAAGCACTCTCGGAAAGGATCCTGCTGGTTGACCCTGATGAGCAGCATGGCAGAACAGCGGCTTCCATACTTAATAAAACCGAGGTACTCCTGGGTGATTGTACTGATATTGAGATGCTGCAGGAAGTGAATATAAAAGACACTCCCTTTTTCATTGCCGCAGCCACTGATTTCGAAGATAACATCATGTCCTGCCTTCTTGCGAAGGCTGAAGGCGCCCGGGAGGTAATCGCAGTTACCACCAAAGAACGCCACAGTGGTCTCTTCCAGTCAATCGGTATCGACAGGATCGTCAATCCTCGAAAAATAACGGCTCAAAAGATCATTGAAAATATCATTAAGGTCCCGATCAGTACCCTGCATTCCATCAAAAACGCGGATATTGAAGTCAGCCGTTTTGTCGTTGGTAAAAAAAGCCCCATTACCGGAAAGCCTTTAAGCACTGTTGCAGGGTTGATAAAAAAATCTATGATTATAGGCTGCGTTTTTCATAATGATGAAGTTATCATCCCGTCAGGACAGACGATTATTCAAGAAAATGATGAGGCCCTTGTGATATGCCCGCCCAAAAACCTGAAGATGGCAAATAAACTCTTTAAATCAGATAGTAATTTTTTATCATACGCTATACTGCCCTTGAAAGAAAATGAATAAACATTTTGTAATATATTCGATTGGTAAATTACTCCAGGTACTGTCAATGGTTCTTCTCATACCGGCAGCCATAGCCATCTCAGAATGTCTGCCCGCTCCGTTAAGTAAAATTATCCAGGATGTCAGGTTCAATGGATTTTTAATAACCATAATAGCTTCTTTAATTATAGGAACTTTATTAACTATAAAAAAACCTGACAGGATACACGGTAATTTAGTTCGTGAAGGATTTGCCATTGTTACTTTCGGCTGGATAATACTGACCCTGTTCGGATGTATACCTCTTTTATTCTATCATTTATCAACCTATCCCGGTTACGGCCCCTTGCACATTATCCGCTGTTTCACCGATGCCTATTTCGAAATAATGAGCGGATTTACCACAACAGGGGCAACGATTACAACAAACATTGAAATACTCCCAAAGGGAATTCTTTTCTGGCGCAGTATGACGCACTGGCTGGGCGGTATGGGTATCGTAACGCTTGCGCTAGCTGTTTTCCCGGCCTTCGGTGTTTCCGCCTACCAGATGTTTCGCGGTGAGGTTCCCGGCCCCACAACCGAGCGTTTAAGGCCCCGCCTCGCACAGACAGCCACCATTCTCTGGGGTGTGTACGCGTTATTAACTTTTCTGGAAACTCTTCTTCTATGGTTTGGGGGAATGACACTGATTGAATCTTTCTGCCATGCATTCGGTACAATGGCAACAGGAGGCTTCTCAACCAAAAATGCCTCAATAGGTGCATACAACAGTAACTACTTCGACTGGGTCATTATAATTTTTATGATGTTTGCCGGTATGAATTTCATGCTGCATTATCAGATCTTTTTTCACCAGAAGTTTGTTGTTCTAAAAAAAGACCGGGAATTCCAGTTTTACATCTCAGTAATTCTCATTGCAATAATTATAGGAACGGTAACATTACAGGTTACGGGGCTTTCTTCAAGCAGTGATATTGAGCGAAGCTATCGCAATGTGCAACTGACACCGGAGGAACGGGAGGAACGGATGGCAATCGAAGAGGGGAAGGTATCATCCCTCTACTCGACAATACGGCACGTAACATTTCAGGTTTTTTCCCTTACCACAACCACCGGATACTGTACCGTGGACTTTGACATGTGGCCCAACATTATGCGGTTTATGCTCGTCTTACTGATGTTTTTCGGCGGGTGCGCCGGTTCAACCGGCGGTGGCATAAAAATGATCAGAATAATGGTCGTGTTTAAGACCACCTGGAGAGAGGTACGGCATATGATCCAGCCCAAGCTGATCTCTCCCCTGAAAATCGCAGGCAGGGCACTTGAGGAAAAACAGGTGGCGAATATACTTGGATTCTTTACCCTCTTCATTATCCTCTTTGTATTCTTTACCGCTGTTATGTGCCTCTTTGTCCCTGACTTTACAACTGCAATAACCTCGGTAGTATCCACAATCTGCAATATAGGTCCCGGCCTGTCAGGGATCGGGGCTACGGAAAATTATGCGTGGATACCGATACCCGGCAAATGGGTCCTTGCCCTCTGTATGCTCCTTGGCAGGCTTGAGATTTACACCGTAGTCGTTGCTCTTTCCCCAATTTCCTGGAGAAAATAATAGTGTGTTAAGCAGAAGGCTATGATAATAGACTTTCTGCTTCTACACAATATTATCCAATACTTAGGGTAATAGTGTGTTAAGCAGAAGGCTATGATAATAGACTTTCTGCTTCTACTCAATATTATCCAATACTTAGGGTAATAAAATCAAATTAATTTTTATTTTAAGCCAGCAAATCCGCCTCACCATTTGAATTAACGAGTAAGGTCGTGGGCAGCCCTTTTAAAAGAGAAGTAAACAACGATTGAAACTCGGAAGCTTTATCAACCTGCGGGATCTGGAAGCCGAGGAATACAACTGTTGCATCATTGGAATAGGTATGAAACAGCTCCTGGAAAGGCTTATCAGAATCGATAATATTGATGAGAGCATTCATTCGTGAAGCTTCAATTAACGTCTTTAATTCTTCGTACGCTTCATCATGTGATTCATCTTTCCGTACAACGCGTAAAAACCTGATGCTAGCATTTGACCAGTATATGTCCATTGAGATAAGGTAGGCCAGGATAGCCATAAGCGAACCGTTTTCCCTGCCGCGCCACCAGATGTCAATTCTCTTCTTTACTTTTCTTTCAAGGACAGGCAGGCCGTTATCACAAAGAATTATAAGGCTCATATCCAGCATGCGGGCGGTCCGCAGGTGATGGACAAAATATTCCGCACGGGAAGGGTCGGCTGACCATCCAAAAATGACAAGGTTAGGCTTCAGGGGCCCTATTGAAGTACTTTGCAGAATCTGGTTTATGCCGAGTTCAAGGTGCGGAGTAACCAGCACTTGGGGAAAGGCCTGTATTTTATTTTTTTTAATAAATTCATTTAAGATATTAACCATATGCTTTCGCTGCTCAACATTAACCTCCAGTTTTCCGACAATCAAGGCAACCAGGACAACAATACCCCGGCCGCTTCCAAGCCAGTCAGCATAGCGGGCAAGTGTCAGGCGGGAATCGGGGTTACCGGTAAACACGACCATGGTAGGACGCCAGTTCTTGGCATGCATGGGAGCCTCTTCAAGTTTGAAAAGGTTTGTCCGGACCAGCGAATAGAAAAAGCCCCGGCGAGCGTCACCAAAAGAGGTCTGTAACACGAACTTCCGTACATAAAAATATAATCCTATAATAATAGCAATGGCGCCAAGAGCAGCAAGCCAGTGAATAAGAAATGTAGTGGCTATACAACCGATCGCACCTAAAAGGGCTAATGTCCAGTGAAACAGTTTAAACCGGGGCCTGAAAGAGGGGTTTTGACTAAAAGACTCTACAAACGCGGCGACATTGGTAATACCATAAGTCCAGAGGAAAAACATGGTAACAATAGTTGCAACCGCATTAAGCGCACCACCTCCGCCGCCGCGGGCATAATAGAGGGTTCCGAGGGTTATCACGAGAGTAAGCCACAGGGCTCTGCGCGGCTCCCCACCGGATGACAGCTTTGCAAAGGGCCTGGCAGGTTTCAGAATATTATCCTGCGCCAGGGACTGCAGTATACGTGGAGCACCAAGAAATGAGCCGATTGCGCTTGAGAGTGTTGCAGCAAAAACCCCGAGAGTAACAAAAATCCCTAAACCGAATGCCGCAACATTAAGAAGGCTGACATAAGGGTCTGCAATAAGATCGTTTCGTTCGATAGAGCCGCCGCATAAAATTATCTGCGCCGCATAAACCAACAATCCAACAGCAATAGCGGCAAATGTCCCTAATGGAATCGACCTGGTCGGATTTTTCAGGTTGCCAGACATATTAACGCCCGCCATTATACCGGTAACCGCAGGGAAGTATATAGCAAATATAATCCATATGTTTATTGATGAGTCAGTATACGCGGCAACCCAGTTCTGTTGAAAAAGCGCCCTGTCAAATTTTAGGGCTGCACCGCCGAGGAAAGTGGCGATGGAAATAACCAGTATGCCCATAACAATATACTGTACCTTAATGGCCCAGTCTGCACCTTTCAAAACTATCAAAAAGAGGAGAACCGCTGTTGAGAATGTTATGTAATTATAATAGGATGAAAAATCGGGGAAATACTTTGATGCGGTGGCAATTAACGCTTCTGAAAAGCCAATAATATAAAACGGCACGGACAATGCCTGAGCAAAAAAGAGTGTCAGGCCAATGGTACCGCCAAATTCCGGCCCGAGCGTCCTTGATATGAGATAATAGGCGCCGCCGCCCTTTACCTCAATATTGGTTGCTATCGCTGAAATAGAAAAGCTGGTAAGTAAAGTGATTGCTTTGGCTATTGCGAGTATGATCAAAGCATTAAGTATTCCAGCCTGGCCGACTACAAAGACGGCCCGCATGAACATTATTACACCGAGAATGGTGAGTATGGATGGAGTGAATACACCACCGAACGTAGTAAATTTAGCTACATTATCGGATGCCGTATCACTATTATACGAATCGTTTGGCTTATTCATAAGCAAATTTATCCCGGCTCTTCTTTACCTTTACAGTAGCAATGTATGAGCCTGTATAATATGCGTCAAGTATCTCTCCAAACGACTGCCCGGCGCGTGCCCTTCCGATAGCTCCCATCTGGCACATACCAACCCCATGACCATATCCCCGTCCCTTAATCCTTACCTCTTTGGAATCAACACTGATAACTTCGAAATTTGAGCTTCGTAAAATAGGGTACTTCTTTAAATTCCTCCTGAATACAAATCGAATTTTATCACCCCCGTATTCATATATCCCGGTCTGCGAAATAACTCTGCATACGGAAATCCTTCCACAGGGAAACCTTTCAGCTACCGCTATATTCTTTATACGCCCCTTAATGGGGAAATGGTTTTGAGATTTCTTATCGGTATAACGCCATATTATTGACGCAAGCGTTGAAGTTTTCCATGACTCCTGCCATGTATAATATTTAGAGATTGAGCAATACGCCTCTCCATTCTTGTCAACATCCTTTATCGAGCACAGGTAGGGAGCGGGCCCTTTATACCATACATCCCGGATATCAGCGGTGATACCGCCGCATGTGGAATGGTAGTAGGCAAAGATAAGGCTGTCCCCATGAGCAAGTACTATCCCTTTTGTCATTTGAATCGCGCGGTCGCTGAGGGGGTATTCCACATTAACACCGCCGTAAACCTGATCCGCTACCGTTGCAACCAGATCAAACGGGTATTTACGCTTCTTAAGAATCTTTTTATAGGTATATGTTCGCGCCGCAACAGCCTGCGCTTTTACCGCTTCAATCTCTTCTGCCGTACGCCTGCCTATCTCAAGGGGAACAACGCCGCGCAGGTAATCCTCGACATAGCAATAATTAACAACAGAAAAAGTGCTGCCCCTGCCTTTAACCAGAATTAAGGAGCCTCGAAAGCTCTGCTCTTTTACCTCAAAATAATTCTCATCAGACTTTGCAAGGAGCGTACATGGAAGAGACACCTCGAATTTTCCCACCTTCGAAGCATCCAGAATAATACTCGTTCCCGCCCTCTTTTTACTGTTGACGGCAGCTGCAATCCTGCCCCGGCATGTGGCTGTTCTTGATTTTCGCCCGGCATAAATATTCACCGTGCCAAATGAATAAACGCTTATCCGGTTTATATTCTGATGAAGTGCGACTCGCACCATAGCACTCGGTACATGAACAGATTGTATCTTTTTCTGTTTATGTATTTTCCCGGCGCCAATTTCAGGGAAGGCGGGAGCCTCCGGCCCTGTCAGGCCCACCTCATCAATTGAATCCACAAACGCCATTGCAAAATCCAACTCATCGCCAAGAGGCGTCTTTTTTTCCTTTGATGAGGGCCTTGTCTTTAATACCGGCTCCTTTTGGGAAGGTTTATCCTCTTGAGCCTTATCTTTAGAGTCAGTGACAAGAACAGAAGTACTGCTGCATCCGCCGAGCAAGAGAAGCCCGATTATACAGATGCAACTATTAAGCTTTTGACTTATTGTGATGAGATTTGGCAAGTTTTTTCAATTTTCCGGAAATAAGTTGACGACGCACAACAGAAGCACGATCAACAAACAGTATACCGTTCAGGTGGTCCGTTTCGTGCTGAATGGCCCGGGCAAGAAGGCCTTCTATCTTTTCAAGGGTATATTCATTGCCCATTTCATCCTTAGCACGTACAGAAATTACACTTGGACGCTTTATCTGTAACGTGATATCCGGTACGCTCAGGCATCCTTCATTATAATCTTCTTCCTCTTTTGAAAAATAAAATATTTCGGGATTAATCAGAACATACGGTTCTTCCTCTCCACCGGTAGGGTCAACAACACTCAGGCGAATCGATCTCCCTACCTGGGGGGCCGCAAGACCAACACCGTCACTCTTATACATATCCTCTTTCATCTGCTTTACAAATGCCTTGAGCTCGTCATCAAAAACTGTGATTGACCCTGCATTCTTCCTGAGTATCGGATCTCCGTAAATACGGATATCTGCCATTATGCCTTTTTCCCCTCAATAGCCTTGGACCCATCTTCCTTATTGATTATGGTTGATATCGCCGATTTACTGAATTTAACCGTTATATTATCCCCAATACGCAACATAACACTGTCGTCCTTTACATTACCGACAGTGCCGTAAATGCCGCCAAGCGTAACCACTTTATCACCCTTTTTTACGTTCTGTAACATATTACGCTTCTCTTTTTGTTTTTTTTGCTCCGGGCGAATCATAAAGAAATAGATTATTGCGAACATCACCAGCATCATAGGCAAAAAACTGCTGAAACCGAAAGCGCCTGTAGCCGGCTTGCCACCTTCCTGGGCAAAAACAGGGATTGCCATACTCATAAACGCTGCAGCATAATAGGAGAAATTCATAAAGTTCCTTTCATTAGAAATTTTAATATTTAAATTTTAAATTAAACTCTATATATAAAGCTATAAAGTGTAATAAAAATCATTCACCTGTAATACGGTAGCTTTTTTAATATACCACTAAAAAAACAGTTGGTAAATCTTTATATAAAAAATTTTAGTAACTACTCAGGTGGTGTAACATTCTTAGTGTCATTGCGAGCGCAGCGAAGCAATC
>JAUXBV010000231.1 GCA_030619215.1 Fibrobacterota bacterium
ATGAATTATTTAAGGGCTTCTGTGATAGTATTTTTATGATTTTTACGATTAATTGACGTGTGGTAATAATATTTATTATATACACGTTTATATTTTTAATATTTCCCATCCATCTTGTCAAAAACTTCTTGCGTATCATGCACCAATCTTGTATAGTTATTATATAAGAAAAATCAATAGATTATAAAACATCACTATTATCCTATACTTAGGATAATGTCGGATGCATTATAGCTGGAGGCCTCCAAATGGTATCGAATGCCGGCGGCGCTCAGGAATCGAATTCTGAGAAGTTTGGCAGATATGTCACACACCGTCTCCTCGGTGAAGGCGGTATGGGGCGGGTATACCTTGCACAGGACCCGGTACTGGAACGAGAGGTGGCGGTAAAAGTTATAGCCCTGGACAGGCAGCTTGATGATAAGACACGAAAAGATTACCTCAGCAGGTTCGCGCTTGAAGCAAAAGCGTCGGCAAAGCTTAAACACCAGTCAATCATTGCCGTGCATGATGCAGGCGAGGAAAGGGGAGTACCCTGGATAGCATTTGAGTATGTTGACGGAGAGCGTCTTGACGAAATGATAAAGCATGAAGGTAAGCTCCCCGTTAACGAGGCGGTTTCCATTGCCCTCGACATTGCATCGGCACTGCAGCACGCCCATAGTTACGGTATCATTCATCGTGACGTTAAACCTTCGAATATCATTATTGAAAAGGATACCGGGATCGCAAAACTGTCGGATTTCGGTATTGTCAAGGCGCCGTGGGCTACGCTGACCATGCAGGGAGATGTGCTCGGCTCCCCGGGCTATATGTCTCCCGAACAGATCAGCGGCCTTGAGCTGGACCAGCGCACCGATATATTCTCTCTGGGGGTTGTATTATATGAGATGATCTCCGGAAAGCATCCCTTCCTGCGTGACACCGTACAGAATACGTTATTAGCAACGTTGCACGGGAAATGCAGGCCGTTGGCAGAACTGTTTCCGAAAATTCCCGGGGAAGTTGAATCCGCTATCAGCAAGTGCCTTCAGGAAAGCCGTGATAAGAGAATACAATCGGCAGAAGAGTTTTCGCAGCTTCTTTTATCACAGTCTTCACCTGCAACCTATCAGTCGCATCGTACAAGAGAAGCACTGGTTGGCATTTCACAAAAGATAGCTCAGGCAATTAAAAAAGGCACCTTGAATGGCGGCACTAAACGCATACTCAGTGCACAGGTCGAAGGTTTCAGTAAGTTTGTATATTTTCTCGTTGATGGAATTAAGAGGTGGCTCCAGGTAGTCTTGCCGGTTAAAAAGCTATTAAAGGTTATCACGTCACTGCAGAGCAGACTCTTACGGAATGTCCGTCTCTCGCCAAATGATGAAACTATTACCTTTGCAGCGCCTGATTATTCAAAAGGGGCAGGAAAAGGTTTTCTAAAGATTCTGGGCATGCCATTTCGTGCTCTGTCAAAACTGCCCGCACTCATGCAATACGTACTGTCGCGAACCTGGCTGGTGGCTGTAATCATTTCCATCATCACTTTAAGTATTCTTATACCTCTGGTATGGCACTCGGTCAATTCCAATATCACTATTGCCGTTCTGCAGAAACGTGTCGGGGAAGGCTCGCTCGATCAATCGCTCAAAGCAGCCCGGGAACTCGACAAGCGGGGAATGTCATGGTCTAAATATGATTTACTAAGCCGGGGTAAAAAGCTTCTGGATCAGGATAATATCGAACTTGCCTCAATGGTGGCGCAGACTATTACCAAGCTGGAGCCGGGCATGCCGGAAGGCCATATTTTTTCCGGCAGAGTGGCGCTTAAAAGCGGCGAATATGAAAAAGCACGATATGCATTTGTAATGGCAAAGAAACAGGAGAACGGAAACGATGCGCTCAATGAGGTACACGTCCAGATTCTGGCTGACATAAGCCAGGAGTTTATGCGCGGCCGGGCTCAGCAATCGCTCATCAATATGGCTAAAGTGATCTTAACGAAAGAGGATGAGCCCTTTATACGGTCATGGCTTCAGAGTGAAGACTACTGGCTGCGGTGGAACACTGTTGCAATCATGCAGGCAGGTAACAAAACCGTTGATATGGTAGATATATATATATTTGACCTCAAATATGGCCCTGATGTTGAAACGAAAATTAATGCTGTAAATGAGCTTGCTGAAATGCGTGACAAGAGAGCCGTACCTGCTTTACTTGAGGCAGCAGGAGAGAAGGATATTCATCCAAAAGTGGCGCGTTTGGCAAAGTCGGTTCTGAAGAATAATTTTCAATAATATTTTTTTACGGTCTTTGCATGAGAGAGATTCATTTTTACACGACAGGGGAGAGGTATTGTCTCGAAATTATGGGTATCAGCTTTGTATCTTTCATATTAAATTCGCATTCAAGGATTGTATTTGCAGAATCCACTATCTCTGCCGCAGTAGTAAGTGTTTCCGCCAACACAAATATTTTCGCAGAAAAGTCATACATATGATTTGAATTTTTTTCTACATTAATATCAATGACCTTAATAATGCGTGTCTCCTTTTCCAGTAAGCGCTTTTTTATAAATTCGGCACTCGCGCCTTCACTGTTCTGAGATACGGGCTGGCTAGCCTCGGTTGTTTGAAATTTAAATTGATGTGGATTGAATTCATCTACAGTAGTCCGGTAGGCGTCATCAATATATTGCTGATAACTTTTCTGTGTATTGACAAATGCCTTTGAGACCTTTGTAGTATCCGTGGGGTTATAATCATAATTCTCTATATCCTTTAGCGTGACATGAGTGCTATGTCTGGTTGACGAATCACTTCCCACTTGCTTTTGAAGAGTTTTCTTCAGGACAATATTGTTCCACACACTTACAATAATCGACATGATGACAAAAGAACCGAGCCACAAAAGCAGCATTATTAGAATAAACACCAACCGGGGAGTCCCTTCATCAAATTTATAGTAATAATTTACACCAACACCGGCAGAAACTGCAGCTGAAACAGCCAGGGATAATAGTATTCCCCGGATCTGCAGGCTTCTGTCAATTGTGTGCGGATTCTGTGTTTTTTGTAGGGTAGGGGATTGCATAGTACCTTTCTTTTTATCTATTGTTAAAAATAACGCTCATTTTGAAACTTTCTTAAAAATGTCAATCAGCTCTTCAGTGGTTGATAGACGGTCTTTTTTAAATTTATCAGCCACATTATTCTGGATATATCCTTTGAGTAATAAATTTCTTGCGCTGTTTAATGCGGATTTGATCGAGGAGAACTGGTTGAGAATGTTTTTGCTGTATACATCGGATTGAATAAGCCTGGACAGGCCACGCACCTGTCCCTCTATTCGTTGCAGGCGAATTACCGCTTCGTTTTTTACCCTGGAATCAGGATTGCCATTTTCGTCAATCCTTTTCGCCATTAAATACTCCTTTAATATAGGGTACCCCCCTACCCTATTAAATTACAATAATAAATTGTTGGTGTCAACTTTTTTTATGGGAATTTGGAATTATGCGACAAAGAGAAAATTTATAACTTTAACATAATAGTAAAGGGGAGTGGTTATATGGAAGAAGGATCAAGGGATAATTCACTCAAATGTTCGAGTCATACATAGTAAATTACAAGTTTAATTTGAGTTACCTTAATAAAGCCTATGAATTAATCAGTATAAATTGCCTTGAGTATTTTTTTCCTGAAACGTATACCTGGATTATATAACAACCGCTGCCAACCGGTCTTCCTTTATTATCAAAACCGCTCCATACCATACTGTTTTTTTGGCTGGCTGAAAGCGGCGTTAATGTCTTAATCAATTTACCGTTAACCCCGTATACGGCTGCTTTACAATTGCCCTGATCGCCGTTAATGGTAATCTTAATACCATTATTGCATGGTGTTACTGAAAAGATATCTTTACCTGCCGGAACAGGGGTTTTATTGCCAACGTTTTTGGGCATAAGTTTAACATTGAGAATTGTTGCAGCTTTGTTTTGTACATTTACATTTGATACTGTTTTGGGGTAATAACCTTCACTTGAAAAGGTAAGGGAATAGTTGCCTTCGTGTATGAGCCGGTAATAATCACCGTGGGGTGTATTTGAATGGATCCATGAACTGTCTTTATCGTGGTTGTCAACAAACACCTTTGCAAAAAGGCCTTCCCCGGTTATTGAATCAGTGACTGTTCCATGTATGCCGTAAAAGATTTCCTCATAATAGTTGAGCATTGCATTGATGTTATAGTTCCAGTGATCAAGGATCTGGCTTTCCGGTAGCAATTTTTGAGTAGAGGTTTCAATAGTTACACCGGGACCATGCCTGTAATAGGGCTGGTAGTCAAGTCTTGTGCCGTGTATCTCACCCCAGTCCACATAGCAGTTGCCTGATCCGCCTTGCCAGGTGAAATAACCGGATGGGCTGTTATCCTGTGCCAATTCCGCATATTCCTCGGAGATCATTCTATACCATGAGTCGTCCGGGTGTTTCTTCGACCAGCATGCCCAGGGCCAGAGGGCGCTTTCAATACCGCCGTGCCAGTCGATCTGTAGTTCAAAGAAAAAGTTTTTTTCCCATTCAACCATTGTTTTAGTTTCCTGCTCCCATGTTCCCTGCGGGTATAATCCCCTGACAGGATCCGGAAAATTACGATTCAGGTCTACGTTATTTGAATTATACCTTCTTGCACCTTGTACAGTATTATTGCCTGACCTATAGGTCCCGTCCAGGTTTATACTGGGAACTATCCACATTTCAACACTGTCGATAAGTCTGGTTATAAACTCATCTTGTTGATAATTGGCAAATAAGTAATCAATCATATGAAGCATATTTATATAATTCAGCACTTCATCACCATGAATAGTGGCAGTTTGTAGGAACTTCGGCTCAGGTTCATTTTCATCGACATTATCAGTTATTTTTACAGCATGTATTGTACGGTTTTGAGCAGTTTTCCCAACCTCATACACTTTACACAACTGGGGATAATCGGACTCAAATTGATTAAGTATACTAATATAGCCTTCATAGGTCGGATATCGGTCCCATTCCCGTGAATCCCAGTCCGAATAGTCGGACATCTCAGGGTAGATCAGGTCACCGGGCGGAACTAAAACTTCATAATAATAATTATATTGCAGGAATTGTTCAAATTCTTCCCTGTTTGCATAGGCATACACTTCCGAGCCGATTGTTTTTTCCAGTGAAATTATATTAGTCAGCTTACTCATATCAGCCTTGGAATCGATGAAGAATTTGAAATAGACCTCTCCTTTTCTTTCAAGATATTCCAAAGCCTTATTGTAGTGAAGATTATTTTGAGAAAAAATTGGAGTAATAATTGCGGGAAGTAAAAGGAAAGATAATACGGCTAGAACTGATCTAGCGGTTTTCATTGGCCCCTCCATATAAAAATCTGTAAATAATGTGATATATCAGATATTATTTATTATAATAACAATTAAATTGTTGATTCGCCAAAATATTTTTGGATATGGAGGTAATTTAGAGGAACTTATACTGTTATAAAACAGAACTTATGAGTTATTACTGATAGTTTAAGTTTTTTGCTTTCTGATAAACAGTAAATAATAAGCAATTGCACCGGCACCATAAAGAGTTGATGTCATTACAAGTATTATTATCCAGGCAATTTTTTCATAATTATGATTCGGAAGAAAAATCTTAGGAAAAGAATTCGGCTCTTTTTTTATACAGTGGATTAAGATTATAACCGTAAAGAAGGTTAATAATATACGCAAGATGTAAATAACATCCGAAATATTATCCTGAAACTGAGAAATGTAGTTAATCATAATTCATTCTTCTTTTTAAATAAGGGGGAAATTAATTTTCCAAAAATCAAAGAACTTTTCAGATAAGGCAAATAGCATGTAAATTGTATGAATATCTTTACGATTCTAAATTCTCAATAACTATTGTCGTTCCCTGCCCGCCGCCGGCACAGGCTGATGTGAGCCCGATTTTCATATTTCTTTTTTTCATTTCGTGTATTAATGTAACGGTTAGTTTAGCGCCGGTGCAGCCGATGGGATGTGC
>JAUXBV010000009.1 GCA_030619215.1 Fibrobacterota bacterium
AGTAAGCCCGCGAAGCTCTACTGCACGGCTGATAATCTCATCCATTTTTATACCGGAGATTACATGCTCATATGTGCATATACCTGTTGGCAGGATTTGGGGTATTTTCACATCAGCTATAACAGGGAAACCGAAATTGATAGCTCCTGCAGCTGTAGCATATTTTTCATCGGTAATAAGCTGTTTTTTATCAACATCGGGATCTGATCCGAGGGCCATAACAAAAGCAAAAACTCTGTTGTTATTGTACATTAAAATTTCACGTGCCGCTTTCAGATCACCCGGTTCAACACCGCCAAAGGTCATAGCAGAGCGTGCAGCAAAGTTTAGTGCATGAATTGCCGCAGTTATCTCTTTCCCATAAGGTACCAGGAATGTATCCCAATTCATCTCAATACCTTCTTCTGCAAGCTGCTCTGCGATTGCCTTTCCACCGGAGTTTCCTGCCATAAATACAAGGATGCTTCTCTCCTGCAAACCACGAATAAGTTTTACGGCATCCTCATTTTTCTCGGTACATCCCGCAATCGCAGCAAAACCCGGCATTCTGCCGTCAACCAGTTTTATTCCCTGTAATCTTAGAATACTATCGTCAGTGAAACCAAGCCATATTCCCTCAACAGAACTCGGTCCTACAACATACTTTAAAGACTCGATTACTTCCTCTGCGATAAGCGTAGCAACACCAGAGTTAAGTGTATCACCAAGATAGGGCAACCATAACTCATCACTGGGGATTGGCCCGAGAAGTTTTCGTGCTTCCTGGAGTGATTCCTCTAAATCACCGAGCTTCTGAACCTTCTGACCAAGAAAGAGTAACATTATAGGAAGGTAATACGCTGTATTCGGGTATTCGACCTTTTCATCCCTACCCTTTTCCTTAATCGCACCGGCAAGAGCCTTTTCCGCCCTTTCCACCATCACATGAGCACCTCTTATCGCGGCAGTGGCTATAATCTTCGACATTTCGAGACTCCTTTCTTAACCTCTATTATTAAATTAGTTAATATCAAAACCTATTTTTTTGGTTGTCCGGTTTATAATTCTATTTATAAATTGCCAGATAATTCCAATGCTTTTGCACTTCTTTTACGTCTACACTTTGGACAAAGTCTTGCTCTATTGCGGAACTCTTCCCAGTCGATTTTCACTCTATCAAACATGCTTTTTGCAACGGGTTCTGTAACCATTCGGGCTCCACATTCTTCGCACACAAGCAACTTTGCCCGTGACTTAAAAGGTGATATTTCAACTTCACCAGTATCTTCATGAATTCGAATTTTTATTGTACCGACAGGGCATATGGCTGCACATGCTCCACACCCAATACAATCTTCGGACGCCAGTCGAAAGGGAGTGGCTACAGTACGGTCTACACCCCGACCACTAAAGCCAATTGCTGATTGACCGATAACCTCTTCACAGACACTGGTACAGAGGCCGCATAGAATACAGTTCCGCTGGCTCTCTGTGACTTTCGGGTATGATGTTCCCTTTACTCCCATACGCAGAGCTATCTCTTTGAGCTCCTCACTATCAGGAGACCTGGCAAGCAACAGTTCCATAACGCCGCGTCTCGCATTCACCGCTTCCTTACTTGATACGCTGACAACGATATCCTTTCGAACAGGATAATTACATGCGGTTACCAACTGTTTCCATTCACCCCTATCCAGCTCTACCATGCAGATTCGGCACGTTGCATAATTGGAAACTGACGGATGGTAACATAACGTGGGAATCCAGATACCGGCTTTTTGTGCGGCATCCAGGATTGTTGCTCCCTCTTTAACCTTAACTTTAACGCCGTCTATGGTAACAGTATGCACTAATTTGTCCTCCATTATACCTTAATGATTGAATTAAACGGGCACTTCAAAAAGCAATTTCCACATTTTGTACATTTTTCCTGGTCAATAACATGCGGCACTTTCTTCTCACCTGAAATCGCATCTACCGGGCACTCTTTTTTACAAATACCACAAGCTTTGCAGAGCTCAGCATCAATCTCATAAGAAAAGAGACCTTTACAAACTTTAGCCGGGCAACGCTGTTCCTTTATATGAGTTTCATACTCTTTTTGAAAATAGCGAATAGTTGAGAGTACAGGATTTGCAGCGGTCTTACCGAGAGCGCACAGGGCTGTTCCCTCAAGTAGTTTCGGCAAAGTCTTCAGTTTCTCAATATCACCGGCTTCACCCTCTCCTTTAGTAATGCGTTCTAATATGTAAAGCATCTGAGAAAGTCCCTCCCTGCAGGGAGTACATTTGCCGCATGACTCTTTTTTCAGAAATTCAACAAAATATTTTGCAACATTTACCATACAGGTATCTTCATCCATAACGATCATGCCGCCGGAGCCCATCATAGAGCCAAGTTTTGTAAGCTCATCGAAATCTACTGGTGTGTCAAGGTGTTCTGCAGGGATACATCCTCCTGACGGTCCTCCGGTTTGTACCGCCTTAAACTTCTTACCATTCTTAACACCTCCACCGATCTCATAAATTATCCGGCGCAACGTCATGCCCATCGGAACCTCTACAAGGCCGGTATTTTCAACATTACCGACCAGGCTGAACACCTTGGTTCCCTTTGATCCTTCTGTGCCAATCGATGCAAACCATGAGCTGCCTTTATTAATAATAGCGGGGACATTTGCCCATGTTTCCACATTATTAAGATTCGTGGGTTTCTCATTAAGACCGCTCTCTACCGTGTGAACATATTTTGCTCTCGGCTCTCCGGTACGCCCTTCCAGCGAAGCCATTAAAGCAGTAGATTCTCCACAAACGAAAGCTCCGCCACCGCGATTAATCTTTATATCAAATGAGAAAGAACTGCCGAGAATATTTTCACCGAGGAAACCGCGTTCCCTTGCTTGTGACAATGCATTCGTCAAATGATCAACAGCAAGCGGGTATTCATTACGAACATAGATATACCCCTGAGATGAGCCGATAGCATAGGCCCCGATAATCATTCCCTCAATAACAGAATGGGGATTCCCTTCCATGATTGAACGATCCATAAAAGCACCGGGATCTCCCTCATCTCCATTACAGATCACGTACTTAGGTGTTCCTTCAGCGTTCCGGCAAGAGCGCCATTTGCGTGCAGTATTGAAACCTCCACCGCCCCTACCGCGGAGTCCGGCTTTATCTACTTCATCAATAATTTCATCCGGGCTCATACTAAACAGAGCTTTACTTAAGGCGCCGTAACCACCAACTGCAATATAATCCTCTATATTGGTGGGATCTATTATTCCATTATTAAGTAATACTATTCGCTGCTGTGATTTATAAAAAGGTATCTCATCCGGGGTTTTCGCTAAAGCTTCTGTTGTGGGATCTTTATATAATAAACGTTCTACAATAGCACCTTTAAGAACAGTTTCACGAAAAATCTCTTCCACATCCGGCTCTTCAACGTTCTGATATAATATATCGCCCGGCTGCACAACAACTATTGGGCCTCGCTCACAGAAGCCATGGCAGCCAACGCATTTTGTATTAATTTCGACTTTAGAACCAGAGTCTTTTACTGCTTCACAAAACAACTCATATATCTTCCTTGAGCCCTGGGCTGCACATCCAGTACCGATACAAATACTTATGGACTTTGCAGATGGGCTTTTCTGCTTTTCTAATTTATTTCTTAGGCTTTCAAGCTTTTGAGGAGTGTCAATTATCTTCTTGGAAGCTTTTTTCACGCTTGTGCCTCCTTTTCAACAGTCGCTTCCTTACTTGAAGAAAGCCCTTGAATAATTTCCAAAGCAGATTTTGGATCAACTCCATCATAATATTTGCCATCAACCACCATAACCGGGGCAAGGGCGCACGCACCGACACAGTTTACAGCCTGCAAAGAAAAAAGTCTGTCAGATGTGGTGCCGCCCGCTTCTACCTGAAACTCTTCACAAATTGTCTCTAAAATTTGCGGCGCACCCTTAAGATAACATACTGTTCCCATGCATAATGTCACTTCGTGTTCACCCTTTGGAGCAAGACGAAAACTGGTATAGAATGTAGCTATTGCACAGATACGAGTAAGGGGGACATCAAGCTTTATTGCTAAGTGTCGTAGTTGCTCAGCCGGTAAATAGCCATATTCCTCCTGCAAATCCTGCATCATAGGAATAAGCATTCCCGTATCCCCTTCATAACGTTTAACAATTGTCTCAATGACTTTGCTTTTTCCTTTCATCTTCTTCCTTTCAACACGCTTCTAAATTGTTTCAATGGTAACTTCCTTACTGCGTTTACGAAGATCTTCAGCAATCTCCCTGACGACTGATAGTCGTATTTCAAGTTGTTTCGGCAATTCAGGATTTTGATGCGCCGGATTTACTGCCTGCCCTACAAAGAAATGAACATGATCAACCTCTAATAAAAAACGCAATAAGTTAGCACCTCCATTCATTTGAAACCTTACAGCTTTCTTCTGAACTCCTGATTTGAGTAAATCGCTTACCTTTGTGAGTGTTAGAATTCCTTCAGAAACCAAATCTACACCTTCAATTCTAGCAATAGGTGGAACCTCCTCCGTCATAGTTTGCAGGTCTACATCAAGAGGTCGTCCCAGATGACGTGAGACAATTTTTGCTGTAGTACCTCCACATACAATATGGGTTCCCGGTCGACTAATAAACTTCCTTACTGCTTCTTCATCCTGTTCTTTATTTATTGGTGGTCCTGTAAGCACTGTTGCCGTCAACTTTCTTCTAACCTTGAACACAACTATGCTTACATCATCCCCTACCTTCCCTGCATAAAGTTCATTTACCGCAAGTGCAATTTTATCAGCAAAATCCTGTGCCGTGATATCCTTATGTGCGCGCTGCTCCATAAAGTGTGCTGCCTGGTCCCATCCCCAACCAAGGGGATAGACACCTCCTATACCGGCATTAAGCACACCATCAGAAACAAATATTACCCAGTCTCCAATTTTCAGGTTAAGTACAGATTCATGAACCTTCTTGCCCTCTATAAGTCTCTCCTGGTAGATTACCGGCTGAATCTTACGTTCCCTTAATAGTACAGCAGACGGGGAGTCAAAATCGACTACCCGTGCAACACCATTGCTATAAAATTTTGCAAGGGCAAACGTACTGTATGCAAGTTTACGTACAGTACATACCGGCAACGTCTCACTCAGAGTCTGTACTACCTCCCCAAGGGGCAAGTCGTTTTCCAACATCTTCATTGCAATACTTGTTGTCAACGTTGCAAGAATGTTCGCAATGACCCCGCTTCCCAGACCATCGGAAAGAACCATAGTTACCGATTCAGTATCTCGGGATACTTCGATGCTATCACCGCACAGCTCCTCTCCCTGTTTGTGAATTTGATATGTCCCCCACTCATAATAAACTTTCATTTACTCCTCTTCCTGAAAGAGAGACATCAACTTCACCAGCAGGACTTTTGTCTCTGCTGTGGTTTCACCTAAAAGTCTAGCTATCTCCTGTGCAGTTTTCATTTGTCCTGAAATCACTTCCTGAGCACGCTGCAATGTCTGTGCTCTTAACTCCCGATAGTGTTTCTTGACATCTTCTTCTTCTGAAATATCGATAAAAATACCACAGTATAGATTCCCTTCTTCAACAGGAAAGAGTCCTGCACGGTAGCTGACGCTATGCTCAGAAGTACTCTCTTTTACTATCAGGCGGCCCCCAACAACGATAGCCCGTTCGAAGCAATCCGAATGCACAAACTTGGATGCTTTCCGGCCTACAAGTTCTTCTCCTGTACACTGAAACATGTTAAAGAACGCGGGATTTACAAAGCGGATCCTTGCCTCTTTATCAACAAGCAGTATGCCATTTGGCGTTTGCTCCAATATTGCCAGAGAATATTTTGCCAGCTCTTTGCTATTATTTTTTTCCATCAGATCCACTTCTCTCCCTGAGTTAACTCATGAAATTTATTCAGATACCTCCTTCAAAGGGCCAATAATCTTTTCTTCAAAAGTCTTAACTGCCTCATTTACATCAGAGTGTGTAAACAGCTCGTTATCAATTTGCCAATTTACCCCTTCACCACACCGTTCCATACAGAAAGAGCCTTTCAATTCTATCTTACTTTCCAGTTTGTATTCCTTCAACAGATTGTTGAAACGGTCTAATAGTTTACGAGCACCTTTAATATGGCATGAACTACCCACACAAACAGTTACTGTAGGCATCTGAAACTTCCTTATTCTTTTTAGTTCTTCTGCTCTTCTTGCTGTGTTTTTACCAGTTTTTCAGCTACTTTCTTCCGCTTTTTTTTATTTTCTTCCTCTTCGTTACCAAAAAAAAGCGCTTTCGTAATACATGCAGCAACACAAGCAGGCTCCTGCCCCTTGGAAAGCCGCTCAATACACATATCGCATTTTAAAACGCTTTTTCCGTCAAAGCTGACATCAATCATACCGAATGGACATGCCTGAACACACATCTTACAGCCGATGCAACGTGATGCATCTATTAATACGGGTCCCTCATCATCATCCCGATGAATAGCTCCGGTGGGACATGCCAATATACACGGCGCATCCTCACAATGATTGCAATGTACCGGAATTGCATGACGCCCGTAATCCTCTACTTTTATCCTGTGTCCCGGCTTTTCGCCAGAGTATATAGCAGACTGCAACTCACCTGTCGATGAATGCTCGACTGCACAGGCTAGCTCACAGGATCGACACCCTAAACATCTGTTAAAATTAATAAAAATTTTCTTTTTCATTTTTTACCTCACAAAGTTTCCCAGAACTCTATTCTTTGTATGCAAATGCCTGTTTATACATCGGCGGTTTTAGTTTAAGTGCTTTTCTTTTCCTGTCAATATGTCGAATCATCATATGGGCAGCTTTTATGGGGTCTTCTTCAAATGCCCATTTGCCGCCTATTTCTTTTTCCATGTCCTCGGTAAGGTATTTTGTCAGTTTCTTACTTCCAAGAACAGGCAAAGGAGTTGCTATAACAGTATAAACGCCTGAGGCGACAAAATACATACCGATAGAGACGGCCTTTTCCGACATCCATTCAGGTGCCGCGCCCGCAACCGGCAGATCGGAAATATCATCGCCTAATCCGCCTTCCTTTACTACAGCTGCTAAAATAGTTAAGATACGGCTGTTATCCACACAGGAACCGACGTGAAGAACAGGTGGTATTCCAACAGTTTCGCATATCTCCTGCAGACCTTTGCCGCACATAGAAGCAGCTTCCGGCCTGAGCAAACCGGCTTTGGCTGCTGCAATAGCGTTACAGCCGGTCGTTACAATAAGGACATCGTTTTTAATCAATTCCTTGAGCATAGCTATATGGCCGTAATTGTGCTGGATTTTAGGATTATTACACCCTACAACTCCGGCGGCTCCGCGTAAACGACCTTCAATAACAGCATTATTCAGAGGCCGGTAAGTACTGCGGTATTTTCCACCTAATATATTAAATACGACCTCAGTAGTAAAACCCGCTACTGCTTTCTCTTTTTCTTGTGGGATTTCTACCTTTCCTCTGTTTGGGAAGTTTTCAATGGCTTTTTTGATAATTACACGCGCAGTTTCAACAGCCTTATCCTCATGAAATTCTATATGCTCGACTCCTTCCATTTTGCACTTGGGTGATGTCGTTATCAGCTTGGTATGGAAACAGTCACAAAGCGGACCTAAAGCGGGCATAATGCATTGTACGTCCACGACCATCGCTTCTACTGCACCGGTTATTACTGCCAGTTCCTGCTGCAGAAAATCTCCGGCTACAGGAATTCCATGACGCATGAGTATTTCGTTGCCGGTGCAACACATACCGGCAATGTTGATGCCTTTAGCTCCTTTATCCTTTGCCATCTTCACGAGCTCTTTTTCCTGAGAAACTGCAGCAATAATCTCCGAAAGCGTTGGTTCGTGTCCATGAAGAACAATATTTACAGAATCTTCCTCAAGCACGCCAAGATTGGCACTGAAACGAATCGGCTCCGGCCCATTGAACAGGATATCGGAGAACTCAGTTGCAATAAGCGATCCACCCCATCCGTCGGAAAGACTTGTGCGTATCGCATGTTGCATGAGATTTTTATAGTCAACATCAACACCCATATGGGTTCTGTGCATCACTTCAACGATTTCACGGTCAACTGATCGGGGCATGACTCCTGCCTTTTTCCATGTCTCAACCCGGGCCGGTGGTGCATAAACCTCAGCACTCGTCAGGGTACCTTCCTGTTTACCGAACTCATTCAAAACTACCTCTGAAACCTCTTTAGCAATCTGCGTTACATCCTTTCCTTCCGTCTCAACCCCATATCGGGCAGCTACTTCCTTCAGCTTCTTCTCATCCTTCACACTATAATCCCGGGTGCCGCCATCAACTACCAGTTTAAGCGTATGTGCGATATCCCGGCCATGGTCGGAATGTGCGGCAGCTCCTGCCGCAACCATCCGTATAAGGTTTCGCGCTGCAATTGTGTCTGCATTTGCCCCGCATATTCCTGCCTGTGGACCTTCGCCGAATGGGTCTATTCTGCATGGCCCCATACTGCAGATTTTGCAGCATATTCCCAATGAACCGAATCCGCACTGGGGCTGCATCTGCTCATAACGGTCCCATACGGTCTCAATTCCTTCCGACGCTGCACGCTTTATCATTTGACGCGATGCCTTATCAATACTCACTGATTCCTTAGCCATTATTCAGCTCCTTTTGTAATTTTATCTTTAAATTATTTATCTCATTTGCAACATTTTCATCTACGACACCTCCATTATAATCCGCCAGCGAATCCGTTTGCGGAATAATACACCAGATATCACTTTCAATTCCTTTTTTAATTCGTTCAATACCATCACTATTTTTTATTTTATTTGCAACAGGGATAATCTTTTTTATTCCAAGGTCGGTGGCCAGCTTCTTGATACGATTAAAGGTCTGGATGCTTGAATTTGTGGGTTCCAATACAACAAGTAACTGATCCACGAATCGTGATGTTCCTCTGCCAAGATGTTCGATACCCGCTTCCATATCAAGGATAACCACTTCATCCCTTTGAATCAGCAAATGGCTCAAAAGCTGCCTTACCATAACGTTCTCAGGGCATGCGCACCCGCTTCCCCCTCTTCTTATGGTTCCCATCGCCATGAGCTTGATATTGTCTTTCTTAACTGCAAACTTATCAGGAATATCATCGACCTTGGGATTCATCTTGAAATACACAGTTGCCTTGCCGGGCTCTGCGCCGACTCTTTCCTTTATCAAATCTTTAAGTTCTACTAAAGGGGTAATGGTGACATCTTCGGGAAAACCGAGAGTGTGGGCCAAATTTGCATCAGGATCAGCATCTATAGCGATAACCTTTAATCCGTCCTTTACAAAAGAATGTGTGAGAAGGGCGGTGATTGTTGTCTTACCTACTCCTCCTTTACCAGACACGGCAATTTTCACAGCTGATTTATCTCCGGAAGTGCTCTAATTTATATATAATTAAAGTATTCTATAATATTAAGAAAAGATTATTAATATATTAGATTGGCGAGGATATATTCAATGGTTTAATAAATATTTAACAAATTCGTGGAAGGTCTTCACCACTGGGCATTTCAACGATTCTTTCACCCCCTATTTTTGTTTCAAGGATAACCATTCCGGGATGTTCATAAACAACTTTTCCAATAATTGCAGCTTTTTTTCCTAACTTGTGTGATTTTATAGTTTTAAGCACCTGTGCCGAATCCGCTTCAGAACTTATAATCAGCGATTTTCCTTCATTCGCAACATTTAACGGATCGAGTCCGAGCAGGTTGCAGGCGCCCCGAACCTCTTTATTAACAGGAAGCGTTGGCTCCTGAATACGTATCCCGCTTCCGGAGGTTTCCGCAATATCACAGAGTGCTGCAGCTACACCACCTCGTGTGGGGTCGCGGAGACAGTGGACGGTTGGCACCTCGTGTAAAAGCTTACTTACCATGCCCCACAACGGTGCGACATCGCTTTCAAGGTCAGACTCAAACTTCAATCCTTCCCGTTGACTCATAATAGCAATGCCATGATCGCCCATGGTGCCGGTAAGAATAATAACATCACCCGGTCTCGCATTTGATACATGCACATCAATCTCAGGATTCCTGATACCGATACCTGTTGTATTTATAAAGATAGCGCTGCCTTTTCCACGTTCAACAACCTTTGTGTCCCCTGTCACTACCAATACCCCTGTTTCATTTAATACTTCTCCCATTGACCGTATGACAGTTTCCAGATCATGCAATGCAAGGCCCTCTTCCAGGATTAAGCCCATGCTCAAGTATTTCGGCTCCGCTCCCTGCATGGCTATATCATTGATAGTCCCGCATGCGGCAAGCCTGCCGATATTACCGCCGGGAAAGAAAATGGGGCTTACCACATACGAATCTGTTGAAAATACCAGCTCTGCTTCGGGTATATTAATACATGCGCCATCGTCAAGTTTTTCAAGGATGGGATTTTTTAAATGGCGTATCATTATATCTTTGATAAGACCTTGTGTCTTTATGCCTCCGCCGCCATGAGCCATTGTGATAATTTCATTCTTCATAAGACTTCCTGATAATGTTTTTATTGTTTTAGGGAAAACGGTCATCCAGACCAACAGATAAGCTAACCATAAAAAGAACCGCTCAATTTAGGTTCAACTTCGTTTTGCATACTTAAAATAGGCCGCACAGGTTCCCTCGCCGGAAACCATGCATGCGCCTACCGGTGATGACGGGCTGCACACTGTATTAAAAAGCTTGCAGTCATAGGGCAATTTAATTCCCTTCAGAATCTCACCGCATATACAACCGGGATTCTCTGCCGGTGCAGGAAGTTCAAGTGCAGGGTATAACAGGGCTGCATCATGCGCAGCGAACTTTTCCCGTATAGCAAGGCCACTTTGAGGAATCACCCCAATACCTCGCCACTCAGTGTCACACTCCTCAAATACTTCCCGAATAATCGCCTGTGCCTCCGGATTTCCTTCCCTTTTAACACTGCGGGAATATTGTATCTCAACCTCCGCCCGCTCATCCGCGATCTGCTGCAGCAGCATCTCTATTCCCACCACCATATCTGACGGCTCAAACCCTGTCACAACACAGGGGATATGATAATCCCTGCTGATAAAATCGTATGGCCTTGCACCGATAATCACACTGACATGTCCCGGACAGATAAAGCCGTCAACCTTTATCTCCCCCTGTAAAAGAGCAGCCATTGCAGGAGGTACGATTTTATGGGCACTCAGGACATAGTAATTTGCAGTACTCTTTTCGAACGCGTTTTTTATTGTCCAGGCAATGGCAGGTGTGGTTGTCTCAAATCCGACACCGAGAAAAACAACTTTCCGGCCCGGATTGCTTTGGGCATATTTAAGAGCCTCAAGAGGTGAATATACTACCTGTATATCAGCGCCCTGTGCACGTGCATATTCCAGAGATGATTCCGTTCCCGGCACCCGAATCATATCACCAAATGTTGCGACCCTGGTGTCCGGCTGCTTTGCAATAGCTATTGCCATATCCAGGTAATCGTTCGGCGTAACGCAAACCGGGCATCCCGGCCCTGAAAGCAGCAACAAATTCTCTGGAAGTATAGACCTGAGCCCGGAGCGGAACGCGGATACGGTGTGAGTGCCGCATACTTCCATTAACTTAACGGGTCGCTTGATTCCTGAAGAAATTTCCTTCACCTTTTTAATATGGTCTTTTATTGACATAGTGGTAATCCTGCAATGCTATAAGCTGGAATGATGGAATGGTGGAATAATAAATTGCTATGAATTGCTTTCGTATATTGCATTTATTTTCCGAACTGACAATTGATCATCCCATTCCCAATATTCCACAATTTCAACCTTCATTTATCCATCTCACTCATTAATTCATAAAACTCCTTAACATCCTCTTCCGACCACTTTTGAATGGCAAATCCAGCATGAAGAAGGACATAATCGCCTATCTTTGCATCGTCTATAAGCGCTACATTTGAAGAACGGCGTACCCCTTCTATTTCCACTGTTGCATTGTCCCCATCAAGCTCTATAATTTTTGCCGGTACCGCAAGACACATACGTGCTCCTTGTTTATTTTAACTTGCATTATTTGCATTCTGACCGGCAATAGCTATCGCAGCCTGCCCTAAAGCAATTCCTCCATCATTCGGCGGTACTTTTTGATGAGAATATACTTCAAAACCTGCTTTCTTCAGATTCTCTTCTGTAAGGGCTAAAAGCATATCATTCTGAAAAACACCTCCGGAAAGTACTACTTTAGTAATTCCTTCACTACTGCGTATCTGATTACACATTTCTGCAACTGATGCTGCAATTGTATTATGAAACATTGCAGAAATAACCGCTTTCTCTTTTCCTGATTTCAAATCAGCAATGATTTTCCGAATCATCGGAGAGAATGAAATTACTTTTAACCCGTCACCCTGTGCAATGTCAAATGGGTATGTGGCATTTTCTCCCGATTTTGACAGGCTTTGCAGGCGTATTGCAGCCTGCCCTTCATACGAAATTGTATCGCATATGCCAAGTAATGCAGCTACTGCATCAAACAGGCGTCCACAGCTCGATGTTAATGGTGAGCGAAACCCGTTTTTAATCATTTGCTGCAAAATGCCTGATTCATCCGGTGGTATGGCCCTAAAAAGGCTGCCGTAGTATGAATCAGCCTTCAGCTCAAAATCAGTTACAATATAACTGAGGGCCATGCGAATCGGATTTCGTATTGCCTCTTCACCACCGGGCATTCTGTATTGCCTAATATGCGCTACTCTCTGACAGCTGCTATAATCTGCCAAGAAAAACTCACCTCCCCAGACTGTACCATCCGGCCCATACCCTGCCCCGTCAAATGCCACACCAATTACCGGCTCATTGATTTTATGTTCCACCATACATGCTGCAATATGTGCGTGGTGATGCTGAATGGGTACTATATTTCCAATCCCTAACTTCTGTGCGTGGCGTGTAGAGAGATAATCGGGATGCATATCATGTGCTACAATCTCCGGCTCCACCTTTAAAAGCCTAAGCAGATCATCAATTGACTCTTTATAGAAATGATAACTTGTATATTCTGTCAGGTCACCGATATGCTGGGATAAGAAGGCTTTATTCCCGCGCGTAATACAAAAGGTATTCTTTAATTCAGCACCGCAGGCAATTACCGGAGGCCCTTCAAACGGCAACTCAATCGGCTCCGGGACAAAACCCCGTGAACGGCGGATCAGGAGGGGTTTATTCTGTATAAATTTCATTACTGAATCATCGCATCGGCGTACAATAGGCCTGTTATGGATAAGTGCAAAATCGGCAATATTTCCAAGAACACGTCTCAATTCCTGTTCATCCTTAACAATAGGCTCTTCAGCAAGATTGCCGCTTGTCATTACCAGGCAATCTATCTGCGACAGCAGGAGGTAATGAAGTGGTGTATAAGGCAGGAATGCCCCAATGTCTTCCGAATCAGGTGAAATCAGTTTTGACAGATCGGAAGTATCTCTCCTGTGTAAAATTACAACAGGTCTCGCAAAGGACGTCAACTCTCTTTCTTCGGTTTCATTTACTTCACAATGCCTCTTGACTTCCTCAATAGAAGAAAACATTACAGCCAGCGCCTTTGAAGGACGGTTCTTACGGCTGCGCAGCAGTGAGATTGCCTCGTTACTGGTTGCAACACAACTCAGGTGATACCCTCCCAGCCCCTTTATCGCAATAATCCGGCCGTTACCCAAAAGCCCGGCAGTCTCTTCAATGGGATTACCCGGAAGGGGCTCTCCCTTATCATCAATAAGCGTTAAGGCCGGTCCGCATACAGCACAGGCATTGGGCTGGGCATCGAAACGGCGGTCGCCCGGATCCGTATATTCCGCATAACACTGATCGCAGAGCTTAAAGGAATCCATGGATGTTTTTTCACGATCGTATGGAAGCTCCTGAACAATGGTAAAACGCGGGCCGCAGTTCGTGCAGTTGATAAAGGGATATTTGTAGCGGCGGTTTTTGGAATCAAAAAGCTCGTCACGGCATTCATCGCATGTGGCAAGATCAGGTGGCATCCCTATCAGCAGGTCACCGGAGCGTGTGCTTGGTGATATTTCAAACACGACATCTCCGAGCGGGCGAATCTCTTCGGTATGCAGCGCCTCAATATACGCCTGCTTCGGAGGCTCTTTCCGTAGCCGCTCAAGGAAATCTGTGATACTCTCGCCTTCACCCTCTGCCTCTATTATCACACCCGAAGGGATATTTTTTACGAATCCGGTAAGGTTACTTTTTATGGCGTGGTTATATACGGTCGGCCTGAATCCTACTCCCTGTACACGGCCGTTAACTACTGCTCGAATCCTTTTTCTCATCACCTCTCCAGCCCATTACCCAGTTGAGCCACTCCTCCATACCTGAACCGCCGATTGAAGAGAGTTGGAAAATCGGCACGTGCGGGTTAACTTTATGAATATAGTCCAGGCATGATTGTATATCGAAAGAAAGGTGGGGCAATAAATCTACCTTTGTCAATATTACTGCCTTTGCCTCGGTAAAAAGCAGTGGATATTTTACCGGTTTATCCTCACCTTCCGTGATACTCAATACCGCTATCTTCGCAGCTTCACCAATATCAAACTCGGCGGGGCAGACCAGGTTACCGACGTTTTCAACGAATATAATGTCAAGCTCATCAACCGGCAGATCAATAAGTGCATGATGAACAAGCTTTGCTTCAAGGTGGCAGGAGCCTCCCGTCAAGAGCTGGCTGACCGGTACCTGCAGGGCGTCGAGGCGTTCGGCATCGTGAGTTGTTTCCACATCACCCTCCAGAACCGCCATGCGGATACCTTTTCCACGCAACGGTTTCGCCATATTCTCCAAAAGCGTTGTTTTTCCGCAGCCGGGTGAGCCGATAATATTAAGCATCGTTATACTTTTTTCTTTAAGCAGGCTCTGTGTTTTACCTGCCCACTCTGCATTGGCGCCCATCAGGTCGCGATAAACCTTTATCTGCGTACTACTCATCCTTTTCAACCTCCAGGTTCTTTAAATATAACTCTTTACCGCTCATTATTTCGACCTTGTTCGATTTACATTCTACACATTGAAAAAAGTAATTACCCTCTACTTCACCGCTCCAGCCGCACTGCAGGCACTTTATGACAATGGGCACAACTTCGACCTCAAGTGTTGACCCTTCCGCTATTGTATCTTTTGTCAACGTTTCATAGGCAAACGTCAAATACTCCGGCACAATCTGCCGTAGCTTTCCCGCCGTAACAGTCGTTTTAATAAGCCTGCAGGGAGATCCGACTTTCTCCATTTCCGATAGAACAGCGGTTACTATTTCCTGGCAAAGGCTGAATTCATGCATATGGATATGATTGGAATCCTATTGGACTAAAATAATGGAATACTGGAATATTGATTTTTTCAAGGAAGTTTAAATAATTATCAATGACCAATAAGCTATTACAATGGGAAAAAAATATCGAGGTACCGTAAAATAACAAATCAAGAAAAATATCCGTGAATGCCTGATTATGAAAATTAAATAGTCTTATTTAAAAAAGGTCTAGATCCCGGTCCCGCTCTCTTCTTTCAGCTCATCTTCTTTAAACACAGTAACAGGAGCCTCTTCCCCAACATCTCTTCCCGGTACATACTCAAACATCCCCTGCAATTCACTCCCGATCATATTAAACAGCCGTGAGACCGGCAGGTCATTGGGGCATGCGCTGTCGCACATACCGCACCCGACGCAGGAAGTTGCCATATGGCCCAGGCGGGTAAGGTGAAAAATCAGCGTATCGCTCGGCATGCGGGTCGCACCCTTTCGGCGCGCCCAACTGAGAAACTGATCCGATCTATGCTCAAATACTCTCGATTCAAATACACACTCTTTACAGTAGCAGATCGGGCAGACATTCATACAGTTATGGCAGCGTATGCAGGTTGAAAAAGTATCGAGCAGCCTATCCATCCCTTTAACCTGCTCTTTCATCTCACCCAGTACTGTCTTGCGTTTCTCTTTACGTTTGCTTATGACTTCATTGACAGCGCTTTCCCGGCTGCCCGGTATTTCGTCTTTCAACTCCAGCGAAAGTGCTTCTGCCAGCTTTTTCTCAAATTTATCACCTACCAGTACCGGGATCTCTTTTGATACATCGCTCCCGATAAGGCAAATGGTTATATCCGCATTTACCGGAGCGGGGAATTCGCAGATTTTGCAAGCATCGCGAATTAAATCCTCATTTTGAAAGCTCCCGTTAGACATGGCCTGCGCATAAGCGGTTCTATCCTGCTCACTCATTGCAGCGAATTCCTTCACTTCGAAGGTGCCAAAGCAGTCAACCGCTATGGTGACCACATTATCAAGCTTAACCTGAAGAAACTTCGAAAGCTCCAATGCGCCCCTCAGTTCGCACGGTTTTAATACCGCTCCAACCAAT
>JAUXBV010000566.1 GCA_030619215.1 Fibrobacterota bacterium
GAGGTTTTACTGACTGCCGTATCCCAGCCGTATGAGAACTTCACGGTTTCATTAATGTGTAAGATGGCAAAGCTCTCTAATTGACCATAGATCAATATCAAAGGAATGCCAAATATGACTAAATAAAAAACCTTTGACTGCAGGATGTTTCTTTTCCCGATAAATGCGAGGAAAAACCAGAGGAAAAAACTGACAAACGGTATCCCGCCAATAGAACTGATTTTAATAAACACTTTAGCTGTCTGTAAAGACACGTCCCGGTTGTGAATAAAAACAAAGCTAAAACTCCATATCCCAAAGCAGAGAAATGAAGCGGCACAAACTCTATTTATTAGGGATTTTGGGTCTCTGATAAGGATATATACAAGCATGTAAAGGTAGGTGACAAAACAGAAAAAATGAACAAATGAAATATAATACATATAACTCTTCTCGCCCGTATCTATTTATAAAGCGTTTCCTTCAATGCAGTGTTTCCATTGTAATATACAACAGGATTGGTGAAGTAAAGGTCAAATGTAAATTATGAAGTTTTTTTTCAGACACATCCTAACACATGAGGGATTTCCCTATAAAAAAATGAGGTGTCTCCCTGATTTGCTCAGTAAAAAAGAAATAGTATAATAATAAGATTAAAATTACAGCCTGTAACCTGATTGCATACTATGAAAAATTCAACGCGCAAAAAGTCAAAACCGGCTTCTGCCACTTCCGGCTGCTTTTCACGACAACGGCGAATCGTTGGTGAATGTGAAGAAAAGTACGGAACAATTGTTGAGGTGATGGGCGACATAATTTACAAAATCGATCCGGACGGTCAGTTTCTGTACCTCAACAATTCTGTTACCAACCTGGGGTATGAGCCTAAAGAGCTCATTGGCCGGCATTTCAGCGAAATTATTCACCCCGATGACATAGAAAACGTAAGCCGCCATTTAGTCCTGCCCAGGTTCGAGGGTATGTTAACCGGCCCTGAAAAAGCACCGAAACTCTTTGATGAGAGAAGAGGCGAATCAAGGATGACAAAGAACCTTGAGCTGAGGCTTATACCCAAAAACTGGCACGACGATAAAGACGATTCAAAGTGCAGGTTCTGCTCGCTGGTAACTGTCGGGGAAGTATCTGCCTCAGGACAGTACCGGCAGGGTAAAGCTTCAAAGGAGGCGATATTTACCGGCACCGTCGGTATAATCAGGGATATTACCCATCGTAAAGAGTATGAAAGCGCATTGCAGAAGAGTGAGAGAAAATACAGGGAGCTTGCCGACTTCCTACCTATCCCCGTTTTTGAAACAGATTTAAACGGCACGGTGACTTTCGCTAACAAAGTTGCATACGAAATGTTTAAATATGAGAGGGAGGATATTGAAAAAGGGGTAAATATTCTTAAGTGCCTGGCTCCCCAGGACCGTAAAAAAGCCAGTGAGAATATTTACCGGAAATTCAACGGAGAGGAGTTTGGCGGTACACAGTATACTGCCCTGCGAAAAGACGGTACCACTTTTCCGGTTATCCTGGAGTCATGCTGCATTGTAGAGGGGCAAACAGTGCTGGGCCTGAGAGGCGCTGTAATTGACATCTCTCAACTCAGGCAGGCAGAGCAATCACTCAATGAGGTTGAATTGAAAAGGGAGCAGGAGCGTTTCAGGATAGAAAAACTTGAATCGCTCGGTGTTGTTGCCGGTGGTATCGCTCATGATTTCAATAACTTTCTGACGAGCATTCTGGGAAACGTCTCGGTTGCAAAAACACTGGCGCCCACCCACAGCGAGATCTTTTCTATTCTTAAAGACGCCGAGCGCGTTTCGCTACAGGCTGCCGAGCTTACCCAGCAGTTGCTTACCTTTTCCAAAGACGGAGTTCTTGCTACCAAACCTTCTTCAATCAATATGTTGATAAGAGATTCGATCCTTTTTGTTTTGAGAGGCTCCAATATAAAGCCCGATATCTCAATTGCGGATGACCTCTGGACTGCGGAGGTTGACAAGGCTCAGATAGGTCAGGTAATAAGCAATATTATAATCAATGCAAAACAGGCCATGCCTTATGGTGGCATTATCAGAGTGGCCGCTCAGAACGCTGTTATTGACGAGCTGGATGATATGCCACTTCGCCCGGGAAGATATATTACCATCACTATTGAAGATCAGGGCCCGGGTATACCGCAGGATCAATTTGACAGGATATTCGATCCATACTTTACGACCAAAGAGGAAGGTTCCGGCCTCGGGCTTGCGGTATGTTATTCAGTGGTCAGTAAACATCATGGCCATATTGAAGTTAAAACAGAAGAGGGTAAAGGCACGACCTTCTCCATTTTCCTTCCCGCTTCCGGAGAGGAATCTTGCTCCGACAATAAGCTGAATGAAACTGAACCCTTGTGTGGTAAAGGAAGAATCCTTTTAATGGACGACGAAGGAATCCTCCGGGAATCCATCGGAAAGATGATTTCATCACTTGGGTATGACGTAGGACTTGTGGCTGAAGGCAGCGAGGCTATTAAATCATTTTTAAAGGCAAAAGAAGAAGGTAATCCCTACGATGCGATTATATTGGATTTGACCATACCGGGCGGTATGGGAGGTGAGGCTACTATTGAAAAGCTCAGGAAAATCGATCCATGCATAAAGGCAATCGCCTCGAGTGGATACTCAAATAACCCTATTATGACCAATTATAAGGCTCACGGCTTCACCGCTGCAATTGCGAAACCATATACTATCGAAAGACTGAGTAAGGTGCTGTATCAGCTTACCACAAAGTGATTAACAATGACTATCTCCCTCTTATAATAAC